>PWOH01000022.1 GCA_003557505.1 Mollicutes bacterium
CGCCAACAAGACTGATGTTTGTCCATATATTTTGTAAGTACATCATTTCTTCAATATCAAAAGCAATTAAAAATATACCAATAACCGGATAAAATAATGTTACCAAAAGCAACATAATCGCAACTTCAAAACGTTTGTCTATTGCAAGTATAATCATTCTTTCACCTCACTTTAAGCATAGCACACCACACCGTTAAGACAAAGAAAAACCTCTGGGAATGTAGTAATCCCAGAGGTTATCTTTATTCATCTACCGCATCTAATAATGCATCTTCATCTAAAAAGTCTGAAAGTGGTATGGAGATATCCACTTCAATTCCCATCTCTGTCGATTCATAGTCACTATTTGCCGAGACAGAAGTTGAGCTCATAATAATGATGGCCCCACTCGGCAAAATATTCGTTCTAATGCTTGCAGCACCACCAGCAGAATCTTCACCAATAATCGTCGCAATGCCCATTTCTTTAGCCACATTGACCATCATGTTTCCGGCACTGTATGTGATTGGAGATGACAAAATATAAAAATCGTAGTCTTCGTTGGCGTCTGCCTCCGACTCATACCAATAGGTACTTGTTGCTCCATCGGTAGGATTCATGTAATGTAGCGGAATTTCATCATTGGTCATATGTCCAAGCACTTGAATCATACCGCCAACAATCCCACCAGTATTGCAAGATAAATCAACAATCACTTTTTCTACACCAGCGGTATTGTTAACTTCATCCATCATCGCCGCAAACTCATCTCCAGTATTTTCATCAAATCCCGCAATTGGTACGAGTGCAACTCGGTTATTATCATAAAAGATGACTTCATCTCGAGCGCAAAGTCCCATCTCTTCAATATCACCCCAAGTCAGATGAAAGTTTCGCGAACGGCTGCCTAAGTGGCCAAATTCTAGTTGTGGCTCAAAATTAGGCGCATAAAGTCCACTCATCAGATAAGAGGTGTGTAAGTCATCTAAACCATAAGTGGTTTCAAATATCGCATTATAATGTGAGGTTCCGCCAGTAATCAAATCATCGGCATCAAACACATCGTAATAAGTCTCCACTGCTTGGTCTTCTTTAAGACCATAGAAATAATCAAACGTAAAGGTAAGATAGTTATATGTTTTGGTTTGTTTCGCATCACTTAAGCCTTGCGTATTATAAGACGAATCCAGTAACGTATTTTGTATGGTTGAATTGTTGCGTTGGTAAGTATCAAACCCATACAAAACATCGCCGTTATAATACACATCAAACATTTGACCAGAGAAGAATAAGTTAGCCAATTGAAGGGGTATTAATTGGCCAAGTGTCTCATCATTAATGAGTTCAAGTTGATATGATTCAAAGTCAAACGTGACAGGTTCACCCGCTTGTTCTTCGAAATCATACACTGATAATCCACTACCAAAATCTGTTTGTGTACTTTCAGTAAAGGTTGAAAAGAAATTAAATTCACTAATTGTGGCTTCATTATTATTAAAATCTATTGTAAAAGTATATAAAGTATCTTCATCCGCAGGCATTTCTCCTTCATCGTAATCTTCTTCATCCGCTTCATAGAACACTTCAATAATCATAACCCCATCTTCAACATCAATCGTCATGCTATCTTTATCAATTGCACCTTGTTGTGTACCACCATCAAGTAAATCAATAAACGCTTTAACGTCAACATAAGGCAACCCATTTTCAATGGTGTAATGAACCTCCAACGTGGTATCATCCAATAAATATTCAGTGGCGAGGTTGTTAAAATCAAGCGTCCGTGTATCAATGATTTCAGATTCTTGAAGCGGGATAATTGAAACATTAAGGATTCGGTTTAATGATTCATCGCCATCAATAAGTGTTACTTCTATGTCAACATCCACCCCACCAGTGTAATAGTGTGGTTGAGTGACAGCCCCTTCATCGCTCAAATAATCACTTTCAAAATCATATTCAATATTGAGACCGTTCAGTGTATCGATAAACTCAATATCTTCTTCATGGGCTTTATTAAATATATCAAGGGTTTCAAGTTCATCCATTGTCTCATACAATGCGCGTGTCTGTGGGTTAACCCCAACCGTGAACGTAACCGTTCTTGTATATTCAATATCCTCATGACTTAATGTTAATTCTATATCAACCGATTGTTCCCCATCAGGCAGTTCATTGACACGCACACTGCCGTCATTATGAATAATCCGTTGATCGGTAGAATGAAAATCAAGTGTGAACCCTTCATACTCCTCAGGGATATCCAAATCACTTGTAATGGGTTGTTCTAAAAATGATTCGGCTAACAAATCATCCATCGCATTTTTAAGCGTCTCCTCATCAGGAGCGCCACAAGAACCTAAAACTAAAACTGTAACTAATACTATTAATCCTAATGTTTTTTTCATAATAATCCTCCTAGTTTATCTTATCTTACCAAAATTCTAGATGCACTGCAATGCCTTGGCGATGGCTTTCCATGAATGCCTTGGCTATGCTATAATAAAATAAAGATAAAAAAAGAGGTAATTATTGTGAAAACACTCATTTTATACGCATCTAAAACCGGTGTCACCAAGGATATCGCCTTAACGATAAAACGGGATAGTCCAATGAAAATCGACTTAGTAGATGTCGAGGATTGTTCTACGTGTTTTTTGGGGACTTATGATTTGATTATTCTAGGTGCCCCAATTTATATGGGGTA
>PWOH01000027.1 GCA_003557505.1 Mollicutes bacterium
ATTGGACCATGGAAAATTATATTGATACACAAGTAGACATCATCCGTAGTGCCACAAAAGGGAAGAATGTCATCTTAGGCTTAAGTGGTGGTGTTGATTCAAGTGTAACTGCCATGCTCATCGATAAGGCAATAGGTAAACAATTAACCTGTATATTCGTTGATAATGGTCTCCTTAGAGAAAATGAAGCCGAACAAGTCATGTCGACGTTTAAAGAACATTTAAAATTAAATATCAAAAAGATTGATGCGAGTGATTTGTTCCTTAAGGCATTAAAAGGCGTTAGTGACCCTGAACAAAAACGTAAAATTATTGGCAAAACCTTTATTGATGTTTTTGATGAAGCCGCAAATTCAATTGATAACGTTGCGTTTTTAGCACAAGGAACACTATACACCGATACCATTGAATCTGGTACCGATACCGCTCAAACCATTAAATCACATCATAATGTTGGGGGCTTGCCCAAGAAGATGAAACTCGATCTCATCGAACCTTTAAACAAACTATTTAAAGATGAAGTCAGAGAACTTGGAGAAGCACTAGGTATTCCTAAAGCGTTAGTTCAAAGACAACCTTTCCCGGGTCCAGGACTTTCCATTCGTATTTTAGGGGATGTGACTGAAGAAAAATTAGCGATTGTTAAACAAAGCGATACAATCTTACATGAAGTCATTGACCAGTATGGGTTAAATGAAGATATATGGCAATATTTTACAGTATTAACCCCCTTAAAAACAGTGGGTGTCATGGGTGATCAGCGCACGTATGAACATGTACTGGTTATTCGTGCTGTGACTTCAAGAGATGGCATGACGGCTGATTGGGCTAAAATTCCCCATGAAGTATTAGAGCGATTATCAACACGAATGATTAATGAAATTTCAGGCATAAACCGTGTTGTTTATGACATAACTTCCAAACCCCCCGGAACCATCGAGTGGGAATAAAATATAGAGGTGATTACATTGAAAATTATTAATGATGCACTAACATTTGATGATGTCTTATTAGTTCCAGGTTACTCAAATGTTCTTCCAAAAACTACGGTTCTTCATACAAGGCTAACAAAAAATATATCCTTAAAAATACCGGTACTCTCAAGTGCAATGGACACCGTAACAGAACACAAAATGGCGATTGCGATGGCACAAGCTGGCGGGATTGGTTTTATCCATAAAAACCTTTCCCCTGAAACTCAGGCTCACATGATTACTTTAGTCAAAAAAACCGAAGCGTTAAGTGATGCCAGCACGGACCATGAAGGCAGATTACTTTGTGGGGCCGCGATTGGGGTTTCTGATGATTCTATGGATCGTCTGAATGTTTTAGTTGATGCAGGGGTGGACGTTATTACTGTCGATTCAGCCCATGGTCATTCTGAAGGTGTGATCGAGATGGTACGCAAAATCAGAGCCGCCTATCCTACCCTCAATATTATCGCTGGTAACATCGTCACCGAAGCGGCGGCACATGCTTTAATTGAAGCCGGGGCCGATGCGCTTAAGGTTGGCGTTGGGCCTGGGTCAATCTGTACCACGCGTATAGTTGCAGGCATTGGTATGCCACAAATTACTGCGGTGATGAATGTGTATAAAGCCGCCAAACAACATAATATTCCTGTGATTGCAGATGGTGGGATTAAATATAGTGGGGATATTGCCAAAGCGATTGCCGCTGGGGCAGAGAGTGTCATGCTTGGCAGTTTGCTTGCTGGATGTGATGAATCACCTGGTGAAATCATCATTGATGAAGGCCGTAAATACAAAACTTATCAAGGCATGGGCTCACTCGCTTCTATGAAACGTGGTTCAAGTGATCGTTATTTTCAAAGTCATAATAAAACCGATAAAAAAATGGTCCCAGAAGGCATTGAAGGCAGAGTGCCCTACAAAGGCGCTGCGAACGATGTATTATATCAACTAACTGGTGGTCTGCGTTCTTCAATGGGCTATTGTGGTACAAAAACTATCCTTCAATTAAGAGATAATGCTCAATTTGTCAAAATTTCACTGGCTGGATATACCGAATCACACCCACATACAATTGAACAAACCAAAGCTGCTCCAAACTATAAAAAATAATGTTTAATAATCAATAAGCACAGTGTTTTACATTGCATGATTTATCGTTTATGATGAACTTACATTATCAAAAATTATAAGGAGTGAGTTCAATGAAAAAAGTAGCTTTGCTCGTTGCCGACTTATACGATGACAAAGAGTTAATCTATCCTCACATACGTCTTCAAGAAGCTGGATTTCAGGTTGATTTGATTGGCGATAAAAAGAACCATGCTTATAAAAGTAAACACGGACTTCCTACTGTGACAAACTACGCTGCAGGGGAAGTATCAGCCAACGATTATGATGCATTAGTCATACCTGGTGGATTTTCTCCTGATTATATGAGAAGATCTAAAGACATTGTTAATTTTGCAAAAGCAATGAATGATCACAAAAAACCTATTGCAGCCATTTGTCATGGCCCTTGGCTAATGATTTCCGCTTGCGATTTAACGAACAGGCGCCTAACAGGCTTTCATTCCATTAAAGATGATATCGAAAATGCTGGCGCAAAATATCTTGATGAACCTGTAGTCATCGATGGAAACTTCATCACATCAAGGACCCCAAAAGACTTACCTGCTTTTGCAAAAGCTATCATCAAAGCACTTGAATAAA
>PWOH01000063.1 GCA_003557505.1 Mollicutes bacterium
ATTGGTGGCGCAATTTTCCACTCGAATATTGCGAGTGTTAAAGCTTCTAATGCTTCATAAGCCAAGGGATCATCGGCGTTATCACGATGGAGAACCGTTGAGGCTGTCCAGTTAAAGGAAGAGCGTGAGCCATCCATATTAACAGGCATAGGTGCATAACCAATTTCAAACTTGTTTTCTTCAGACATATTTTCGACTTTTTCTTCAAAGTCATCTTGGGCACCACCCATAAACATACCGACACGTTGACGTTCAAACCACACGTTGTTTCCACCGAGTGAATCGACTTGTGAACGGGTTGGTGTTAAGCCACGTACTAAAATATCGTGTAGGTTATCAAGCCCGGCTAAAGAGGCATCAGAATCAAGTTCAATCGATTCATAGTCACTGCCGATGACATCTCCACCGCCTGACCATAAGAAGGTCTCAATATTCGGCCATCCATCGATAACCGTTCCATACACTTCCTCACCACGATGATTTTCAAGGCCGGTGAGTTGTTCGGCAATATCTTTAAAGTCTTCCCAGTCCCAATCATCATCATGACTGAGATGATCAATCCCTGCCTGATCAAAAAGATCTTTATTATAATAGACAATCAATGGGTTTGAAATCCAAGGAAGTCCCCAATAACTGCCGTCATAATAGGCAGATTCAATAACCCCTTCATAGTAATCATCCAAGTGCAGATTCTCACTGTTTTGAAGATTATCGCTTATATCGACAATCGCATTGAGATCATCGGCATACCTTGGAATCAGTTCTTGGGTCAACCAAAACATATCGGGGGCTTGACGTCCACCAATTCTAACCGCAAGTTGCTGGTAGTAGTTGGAAGGAATAGATTCAATCTCAATTTCAAAAGCACCATCCGCTTCTTCATTGACACCGCGTACCACTTCTCTTAATTCATTTAACTCTGAGCCCGCTGCCCAGGTTGCAAGGGTATAAACCCCTTCACGATCTTGTCCGCCACAAGCGGCTAAAAGCCCACCGACAAGTAGAACATTCAATACAATAATTAATTTTTTCATCACATTGCCTCCTGTTATCATAGCGCATTTTATAACTTTACAATACAATTTATTAAAGTTAATGTCAACGCTTTCTCACTTTATTTTGAAATTGATTTGTTTTACATTTGTAAAATGAAAACTATTCATAATTAAGAAATACCGTTGTAAAACAGCCTTTTTTATAAAAACTATTTGTAACTTTATTTTCCTTTATAAATATATAAAAAGCGGTTTCTTCCCCAAAGAGAAAAACCGCTTGTTTTTATGTATTTTTGTGCGTGTTATAAAGAAACCACGATTCCCTCTATGTTAGCGGAACAATCATAGTATAGCATATTGAGGAATGAAAAACGATGAGCATGCGTCTAAGTTTGTTCGGTTTTTATACCACACCTATAAATGTGGGTAAAGCTTTAATCCCTATATACTGTAGCTTTTCAATTACTCTGAAAGTGGATTACCATTTCCATCAACATTAATATGTTTCGTCAAAATCATAATACCTTCGATTAACCCCCATATGCCTGCAACCATCGGACCAAAAAGCACAATGATTCCGATAGTTGATAAGAGAATTTGAGCAATGCCTTTTTCAATATAACCTAAATAAAAATTGTGGATGCCCAGTCCGCCAACCACAATCCCTAAAATACCCGCGACTATACGAGATTTAGGGGGATTAACCGTTTGTGATTGCGGGTAAGGGTTTGTGTCATATTTTGAGAAGGGATCATCATTATAACTTTGATTGGATTGGGTGGTTTCAAATGGTGTTCTTTGACCACATTGAACACAATATTTCATAGTTTGTTCAATTTTGGCACCACAGTTTGTACAATACATAAGTTTTCCTTCTTTCTAATGAACCCATGACAATCATTGTCAGGATCAATTATTAAATATATTATGATGTGTTTACTTGTGTAAACTTGGATTTATCATTGTAGGAACATACAGTTAGTGGGTATCTTCATAATCATTCATATTTCCTATTTTAGGGTTAAGGACTTTTCGGGGTTTAATGGTGAAATTTCCTTGATCATCATAGTAATGTAGTGCGTCTCCCTTTAATAAGGTAACGTTACCGTTCCCTCGTTGTTTGGAGAAATACATTGCCATGTCACTTTCATCGAGTAATTTATTAAAGTCTTTATTGTCTTTGTTAATCGCGACTACACCGATTGATGCACTGACATTAATATTGAGCTCATTTTTGGCGATGGTTACAATTGCTTCAATGATAGTTTGGGCGCGCTTAAACACTTCCTCTTGGGAAAAGTTAAAAACATATACAAAAAATTCATCGCCGCCAAGACGGTAATACAACACGTTTTCTTCCCATAGGTCAATAAAGTGTTGGGCCAGACGTTTTAAAAACCAATCGCCTTGATGATGGCCAAGGGTTTCATTAATTTCTTTAAAGTTGTCGAGATCAAGATACATACCATAGGTCCCTTGGAAGTCTTCTAAATAGTTCATATGTTTTTTCAAAGATTCCCTGGTAAATAAGGTTGTTAGGGCGTCTTGATACGTTTTTTGATAGTGGATGATTGCATCAGGTGTTTGTTCATAGATTTGATTGACTCGGCCGGTTAAAAGCGCGACCTTTCCTTTTTTGCGTTTAATACACTCAAGTCCGACTAAAAGCCATAATGGGTTCTTATCAGGACGTTTGATTGGTATATGGACTTGCAAGTCTTTTTTCATTTTGTGTATTTTTTTACGTAAGTCCTCAATAAAACTTTCTCGACCTTCTACTTCACTTAAAGCATTGTTTGTCTCAATATAGGACTTAAAGGCTTCGGTGGTAAACTGCGCTTGATTAGGAAGCCCAATGGTTGTTGGGTCACCTGAGATTATCTGAATGGTTTTTTGTTGAGCGGAAAAATCCATAAAAAAAGTGATATGATGATCATCTTTAAGCATGACATCTTTGATGATATCGACATCATAAGTGTTTTTTAGGTGTATGATATTCCTTTCGTTCACGTAAGTTCCCCCTTTTTACACTTACTCCATTTTAAATTATATCATATTAAGAATAAAATGAAAGCGCTTAGTGACAATGCAAACATAAATATTGTATTTTTCGCTTTAATTTTTTCTGATTTATGATATAGTTAAGCGTACGCTTTATCGGCTTTCGATAAAGTTTTTTGGAGGAATGTTACATGAAAAAACATGCAATTATCAATGTCGGTGTTGTGGCGCATATTGATGCCGGAAAATCGACACTAATCGATGCAATGCTTAAACAAAGCGGGGTCTTTAGAGAAGGACAAGTCGTGGCGGAACAAGTCATGGATTCCAATGACCTTGAAAAAGAACGTGGCATCACAATTTATTCTAAAAACTGTGCCATACGTTATCAAGATTTGAAGATTAATATTGTTGATACACCGGGTCATGCGGATTTTTCAAGTGAAGTTGAACGCATCATGCATACGGTGGATACAGTTATTTTATTGGTAGATTCCAAAGAAGGGCCAATGCCTCAAACGCGGGTTGTTTTAGAAAAAGCACTACGTCAAGGTATGCGTCCGATTGTCTTTATCAATAAAATCGATAAACAAGATTCTCGAATTACTGAAGTGGAAGATCTATGTTTTGATTTGTTTGCTGAGTTAGGCGCAACCGATGAACAGCTTGACTTCCCAATTATTTATGGGATTGCGAAAAACGGGATTGCAATGAATGAACCAGAGGATCATTCGGATTCACTGGCACCATTATTTAAATTGATTGCTGCTCACGTTAAGCCTTACCCAGACGTTAATAATGAGCCTCTGCAAATGCAAGTCTCGTCTTTGGGGTATGATGATTATTTAGGACGTTTAGGCATCGGACGCGTGAGTCGCGGAACACTGCGTAAAGGTGATCAGGTCCTTGTTGCCAAGCGTGATGGTTCTCAAGGCAAAGGGAAGATTGTTAAACTTTATGTCAATGAAGGTCTTAGTAAAGTCGAAATTGATGAAGCCCAAAGTGGCGATATGGTTACATTCAGTGGGATCCCTGATATATCAATTGGTGAGACTATCTGTGATACCGAACACTTTGAACCAATGACTATGTTAGAGATTGAAGAACCGACCTTGCAGATGAACTTTATGGTCAATGACTCACCGTTTGTCGGTCAAAGTGGGAAACTTTTGACAGCCCGTCAAATTAGAAGCCGCTTGGAAAAGGAACTCGAGACCAATGTTGGACTGCGTGTAGAACCATTAGAAGGCAAAGAAGGTTTTAAAGTCAGCGGTCGTGGTGAACTGCACCTTTCAATCTTGATTGAAAAGATGCGTCGCGAAGGCTTTGAACTTGCGGTTAGTAAACCTAAAGTATTATATAAAGAAATTGAAGGAAAAACCCATGAACCTTTTGAAAAAGCAACGATTTCACTGCCTGATCAATATGCAGGGGCAATCATCTCAAGATTAAATCAACGTAAAGGGACGCTGCTTAATATGGAGAGTGAAGCTGGGTATACCAAGTTAGAATATTCTATCCCAACCCGAGGATTGATTGGCTTTCGTAGTGAATTTATCAATGTAACACATGGAGAGGGCTCTTTAGAGAAAATCTTTGATAGTTATCGTCCTTATGTTGGAACGATGGACCAACAACGTAATGGCGCGTTAATCAGCAAGGTTAAAGGACAATCTACCGGTTACGCCTTATTTAATCTCTCTGAGCGCGGCACACTCTTTATCGGTCCACAAACCAAAGTGTATGAAGGGATGTTGGTTGGATTAAATAGTCGGGAAAATGATTTGGTGGTCAATCCAATTAAAGGGAAACAACTTACCAATGTGCGTTCCAGTGGAACCGATGATGCGATTAAATTACCACCGCATCGTGTCTTCACTTTAGAAGAAGCAATGGAAATCATTGAAGAAGATGAACTTGTAGAAATCACACCAGCCGCAATTCGCTTACGTAAAAAACTACTCGTTGAACACGAACGTAAACGTGCTAGTAAAAACTTATCAACTTAAACCGTATCTATGATGCGGTTTTTTTATTGTCTGGTTGCGGCTGAAACATAGATTTATCTATGATATAATATATATGAAATGGAGGAATGATTATGAACTATTTAACCGAGACATTTACACTCAATAACGGGGTTAAAATCCCTATGATTGGGTATGGAACCTGGCAAATTACTGAAGGTCCTGATGCGGTGGAAATTTTTAAAACCGCTATTAAAAAAGGCTATCGTCATATTGATACTGCGGCGATTTATGATAATGAACGTAGTGTTGGTAAAGCAGTTGAGGAATGTGATGTTGATCGTGAGGATTTATTTATTACCTCAAAAGTTAAAAGCAACATCAAAACCTACGATGAAACCATTGAAGCCTTTAACGAAAGTTTAAATAAGTTAGGGACTGATTATCTTGATCTTTACTTAATACACGGCCCTACGCCTATCCATGACCGGGAAGGCAATTACGATCAAGCCAATTTAGAAGTATGGCGTGCACTAGAGACTTTATACAAAGCTGGCAAGATTCGCTCGATTGGTGTTTCAAATTTCCGCGTCAGCGACTTAGAAAATATACTCACTAAGGCGGAAATTATACCTCAGGTCAATCAGATTCGTTTCTTTGTCGGGGAAAAACAAGAAGATATCGTTAAATTCTGTAATGAACATAAGATTTTAGTTGAAGCGTACTCTCCGCTAGGTCAAGGAAAACTGTTAGATAATCCTGTCCTTAAAGATCTTGCGAAAAAATATCAGGTAAGTGAAGCACAAATTGCAATCAAGTATTGCCTGCAAAAAGATACACTTCCTCTCCCTAAAACAAAGACACCTTCCCGCATGGTAGATAATGCAACGCTTAATTTCACCATCAGTGAAGAAGATATGAACGTCTTAGATGCCATTGATGATAACTTACGATAAGTAAATAAAAACTGCACCCTTTATATTGGAATATCTAATCCAATATTTGGGTGCAGTTTATTTTATAGTATTATTTTTCTATCCGTATCGGATAAGTTCAACAACTAATTAATCAGTTGGGTTGGTTGTCCAAGAGATATTATTGAATACAGCTTGTTGGTTTCCTGTAGACCCTACAGCAAGTACTGTGACAGTAACTTCACCTTCAAGATCTAAATCAGTTATATAAAACTCATGAACAGTGTCATCTCCACCGGATTCTCAACCGAACTCAGGTAATGCATAAGTCTCTGTATTGCCGTCATGTTCAATATGAACTTCATAGGTTCTTGTAGACGCTCCGGTATAGGCTTTTCTAAACTCAAGATAGAAGTCATTCAATCCCTCATCAAAAGTCGCTGAAAGGCTAGAAGGTTCGTCAGCACGACGTAACATAATGCCGCCACCATCTATATCAAAACTATCATAATCACGGGCATGAACATATGTCCAATCTACTAATCCTTCATAGGTCCCATCACCATATGAACCAGAAATGTCATCCTTTTCAAAAACTTGTGTATAGTCCCAAGTGATATCAGGGGTTTCATCTTCACCGTTCTCATCTTCTTCAGCGTCTTCTACCGCTTGTTCTGCGGCTTCTTTAGAATCAAACATTTCATCGTATGCAGTAAGATAAACATCATCAGCATTTTCAAGGACTAAGTCTCCAGTTTGACCTTCTTCACCGTTGAAGATAATCATCACATGGTCTTCACCAATTTCTGCTGGAATATCAATGTAAACCCAGTCAGAGTCATCTTTATGCGTTACAGGCATACCTGGCCATGCACCAAGAATTTGTCCTAAGTCTTCACTCCAGATATAGGCGTTAAGTTCTGTCCATTCGAAACTGTTATAGAAATAAACACGTTCAAAGTCTTCTGGTTCCCCATAAATAAAGGCTTCTGCTTGCGCTCTATCAGTGTATACTTCCCCTTCAGAGGTCATAATGATACCGCCACCTGAAACTTCTAAAGCATCAAGTTCAACATCATCACCATTGTTCCAAACAAGATTAAATGGTTCAGCATCTTCATCATCAGCATCATATTCGATTTCTAGTGTGAACCAGTTTGAATCGTCTTCTTGTGTTGCGGCTGTCCCTGGATTAGCCCCTAGCATGTCTTCATCATCTTCGACATAAGCATAAACATCATCCCAAGCGCCATCAACGTTATAGAAATGAACTTCAATAGTTGGTACGAATGCATCTAGTGAATCCTCCGCTGCTTGTTTAGAATCAAACATTTCACCATTGACAGTCATATAAATGTCATCGGCGTTTTCGATTGCGGTATCATCTGTTTGTACATCTTCGTCATCAAGTTGACCATTGAAGATAATATTTAATCCTTCACGGTCTTCAATCGCACCAGGAATTTCAATATAAACCCAGCCATCTTCATCTTCTTCTACTGAGGTTCCTGGCCAATCGCCAATGAGGTTTCCACCCTCATGCCATGAATAAGCATTGATGCTTTCCCAATCTTCTGAGTTATAGAAATAGATACGGAAGAATTCTCCATAAAGTTCAACTACGGCACGTCGTGTCGTCATCGCATCACCTTCATGCGATACATAAACGTTGTTTGGATGGTTGATATAGGCTGATTCCGCTTCATTTCCATCACCATCATTGAAAGTAATTGTCAGTGGATTTGATAACACATTGACTTCTACATCAATACTCCACCAGTCATTTTCACCTTCCGTAGCTTCGCTACCAGGTGATCCGCCTAAAAGATCGTCATTGTCCGCATACGCGTAAACACTGTCCCATCCTTCAGAGTTATAGTACCAAACAGTTGTAGTTTCAACTTCACCGTTGTCACCGTTGTCACCGTTGTCTGGTTCATCTGTTGAACATGCATACGTTGTTAAGGCAAGCATTCCAACCAATAATACCATTAAAAATGTTTTGATATTTTTCATAGTTCCTCCTTATATTTTAAGTGCTATTTTTTTACACTATGTAAACGATTTTTCTAATGCCTTGCAAATAATTGCGTGCGACTTACAAAGATAAATTAATTTTTTATGAAATGAAAGCGTTTTTATAACGTGCATTTACATACAATTCTTTCACCATCACCCCCTGTGATTTTATAAAAAATGGGATAAGTGTGTGTAAACACAGTGTTTATAATGGCTTAAAACAGTAATTTTTAAAATATACTGTCATTTCACCTCAAAACCAATTCAATATTTATGATACCTTTTTTTACTTAAATTATCAAGGCGTTTTTTCATAAAATGAAAACGGTATATTTTTTACAAAGTAAAGGCTTACAAGTATTTTTGTCATGAATTTTATTTTAAGAAATTTCATTTTATCTTTCTATGGGATAAATGTTTTGATACACTTATACTGAAAGCAGGTGAATTTATGGAATCCATTAAAACAAAACGGTTGATACTCAGACCCTTTATGATGAGTGATCTCAATGATTTTTATGAATACGCAAAAGTCCCTGGTGTAGGGGAAAAAGCGGGTTGGCCCCATCATACATCTATCGAAGAATCAAAAGTCATCCTAGAGATGTTTATTAAAAAGCAAGAAACATTTGCGATTGTGCTTAAGGATGCCAATAAAGTCATTGGGTCAGTAGGACTTCATGAGAGAGCTTTTGATGAGTTTGACAACCAGTTTAAGCAGCGCGAGCTCGGCTATGTGCTCTCAAAAGACTACTGGGGTCAAGGCTTAATGAGTGAAGCGGTTAAAGCAGTGATAGATTATGCCTTTGTAACATTGAAGCTTGATCGCTTAACGGTATCGCACTTTGTTGAAAATACTCCGTCTAAACGTGTCATTGAAAAAGCAGGGTTTACGTTTGTTAAACAAGGAAAATATTATGCGACCCAACTAAAAAGAGAATTTGATGATTTACAGTACGTCATGCTTAAAGAAGATTACCTTCATTAAAAAAGAACTTTCTGCATTGAAATGCACAGAAAGTTCTTTTTTTTGAATGTATTAATCTCCGCGGTTGTCCCCATACCATAATTCGAACTCAGTAGTCTCTGTAAAGTGAGTAGATGTGTAATAAATTACGTTATTGGATGGTGAGAAGACAAAGCGATGATCACCACGCGATTCACTAAATCCACCAATTCTTGTATCGGCGATAAAGTAACTCGTATGGGTTGGCATTTGACCGGAATGATTTGAGAAGTGCCAGTATCCAAAGTAAATCGCTTCGCCGTTGATGCCTTCGTAATCATCAAAGTAGCGTCTAGCGTCACGTGGTGTTGAGAAGAACTCATAGGTTTCATGGGTCCAACCTTCTTTGACAAATAACATATCATCAGGATCGCCATATGCACGGCGGAATGCTGAACCTGATTGGGTGTAATCATTTTCGTATCGAATGATGTAATTAATTGGTAATCTTCCGAATGTTCTAAAATATAATGCCACATCACGGCTTGAGGTATAAAATTCAAATTCATCAAGTGGTGGATGTTCAGGGGTTCCAAATAAATGATCGAAAGAATCAAAGTTATCTGGTGAGAAGAAAATTATCTCTCCATCATCTGTGAAGATTAAATCCCCTTCGTCTTCATCATTGTCTTCGTTAATAAATGAAACATCAACACGGTAAAATGATAAACTCTCATCATCTGGTAACGGGTCATAATCTAAGTGATCGAATGGTTCTTCACTGCCCTCTAAGTTATTAGGCAGTTCTTTAAAGGTATCGATATATAATGCGACATCTTCATAATCAGTAAATTCTCCATCAACATCAATTGGTGTGAGTGGCGCAGGCGGATAGTGTCCAGATGTATCTTCTTCTTCTAAAGAACTACTGACAACGATTTGAATACGTGAACCCGCTTCAACCATAGCACCGGAACTATGATTCATATAACGTAGGAACATATAGGGACGACTACGTTCCGTGTCTTCATCAACAAAGAAATAATAATCTAAGCCAAGTTCATCGAAACGTTCTTCAATTTCATAACGATCCATCCCCGCTAAGGAAGGCAGTCTTACTTCACTTGCGCCACAGGCTGCAAGTGTGATGGCTAGTGTGAATACAGTTAATAATGCAAGTAATTTTTTCATAGGTATCACCTTTTCTATAATTTGAATATCAATAAATTATAACACAGTTAAATAGTCGACTCAACTGTAATTGTTTGCGGTTTCAAGATGGTTGTTTCATGACAATTATACGGTTATTTGTATAGAATTTCTATAATTATGCCCTATTATGCAATTATAATCCCTAAGTTGAAACGTTTTCATGATAATCACAACTTTTTCTCATGATATAATAGCGCTTAAACAAAGGAGGTATCTGTCATATGAACGCAAATGTAATTGGATTTTCTATTTTGATTTTGGCAGTTAGTTTAGTACTCGCTAAATTTATCCGTGTTAAATTCAAAATATTCTCACGGTTTTTCTTACCCTCTTCAATCATTGCAGGATTCATTTTATTGTTTTTGGGGCCTGAAGTATTAGGTAAAT
>PWOH01000126.1 GCA_003557505.1 Mollicutes bacterium
CTTGAAGAATCGATGCTAGAAACACCAATTCCAACAAAAGCTGGAAACCATCAAATCCGTGGAACTTATGAGGACATTTCTTTTAGCTTTGAACTTCACTTTACAATAAACGCTCAGGATTATGATGATTTATTGCACGCCATTGAACGCATTGAATCACAAAACTATCAGTTGAATATGTCATTTGGTTTTACGGAATCATTAGATGCACCATTTAGTCCTTCACACAGTTTTCATAAAACTGTTGATGGTGATTACCGGAAAAACATATTGGATGATGGAAACACTTTATATCGCGATTTGAACCAGTTAAAGGCTTATCATCAGCGTGTTGTTAATGCATTTAAAGTTGATTCCATAGACGATATTAAACCGGTATACTATGATATTCTTTCTTGGGATACATTTAATGTCACTGACTTTTCTTTAGGCAATGATGGGTTTGTTTTAAATCCCGACAAAGCACAACACGTAATTTCAAAACCTTACGCATATCTAGACCATGGGTTTGTCTTTCATTCCTTTACCATTAACGCAAATGATGACTTTGTTGAATTAATTATTGTTGCGAAAAATTCGGCACCTAATATTACTCAATATAAACAGTGGGTCTATCATATTGATTCATTTAATGAACAACGGATTACGCTACCGCACGAAGTGACCTTCAACATAGATAATAATGATTCCATGAATATTTATGTTGAAGATGGTATAACATTAACGCACGAGATGCTTGATTTACTGGAGGAAAGTGTATTTGGGTTATATGTCGATGATAACTATAATATTCCCTTTAATATGAATAATCAAATTAAAGAATCGCTTAAACTTTATGTAGTAACTGATTAAGATGCAATTGCATTATATCAAGGCAATCGTAATCCATTTATTGATTATTCGCATTTTGTGGAACTGATTTGGTATAACTATGATGAAGTCTTTTATTGATGAATAAATTATGAACTTTTGATCCTTTGTGATATGATATATTACTAGGCTCATTTTGAGCTTATACTCGCTTCAAGCGAGTCATTGTGTAGCCTTACGTGCTACCATTCACTTTGAACCGGACGCTATAATTCCATATATTGCTTTCACCTATTTCACTTACAATCTTCCGCCCTGATTGTCGATATTGATGAAAGGATGGCGTCTGGTTCTATTGCAATTAAACAAGGCCAATTAGTGGTCTTGTTTTTTGTTGTTATGGGTATAAGTTTTAACCCTATTCAATCTTATATGGCTGTGCTATAATATTTAGTAAGCGAAAGGAGACTGTCAATGATAGATACTCATAATCATATTCTTCCTGGTGTCGATGATGGGGCACAGAGCTATGATGAAAGCCTTGAAATGTTGAAAGCACTTGAAGAACATGGTGTTAACAAAGTGATGCTAACACCGCATTATGCACCACTTAGAGGGTTTCACAAGTCACATTCCGACTTACTTATTGTCTTTAATGAACTCAAACGGAAAATGTTTGAAACATCTTTAAATATAGAAATATTTTTGGGCAGTGAAGTTGATTTCTCTAAAACTATTGAAAACGATCTGTTAGTGGCGCCAACGCTTAATGAAACAAACGCTGTATTAATCGATTTTGGATACGGCTCTCCTGATATTGAAGAAGCGGTTTATGAACTTTCTTTAAAAGGATATAAAATTGTTATAGCGCATCCGGAACGATACCGTAATACATCAATAGCAACTTGGAAACGAATTAGAAAACAAGGGGGCCTTTTGCAAGTTAGTGCAAAACATTTGATTAAGCGCGGCTCCAAATCAGCGCAAAAACAAGCCATAGCTTTTTTAAAGGCTGACATGATTGATTTGGTCGCGACGGATTTACACGATATAAAAGATGCTGATACTATGAAAAAAGCCTTCAAAAAAATTCAAAAGAAAAAGTCGCTTGAAACTGCGCAACGACTTTTTTATAAAACACCGAATCAAATTATTAGTGGTAATGTTAAATAAATTACTGCCTTTTGGTTTGGTGGCTGCCTGGGTGCTTTTGATATTTTCTTTGTCGTCACATGATGCGCAAACATCGAGTCAATTATCCGGTGGGATTACGCAATCATTAATTGATTTTATTGAAAATATTCAACCAAATTTCTCTGAACGCGTGGATGTCGATGGCTTTCATGGGTTTATTCGAAGTGTCGCCCATTTCAAATTGTATTTCATACTGGGTGTTTGGAGTGTCAATGCACTGAGTGCGTTTTTTAATGATTGGTTTCGATTGGTGGTCGATGCGACACTGTTTGCGCTGGTCATAGCAGTTTTTGATGAAATTAATCAACGCAGTGTGCCTGGTAGAGTGATGAGTATGACCGATGTGTTTATAGATACACTGGGAGCATTGGTAGGTGCAACGCTTCTTGTCATTGTTTTTATGAAAGTCAAAAAAATGAACATAACTTAACATATTTTTATAGTTGTCGTTGTTTTTTTGAGTAATGATTGGTAGACTATAAAGGATGTTTAAGCAATAAAATAATATATATTACTGATAAGTTAGGGGTATGGAACAGATGAAAGAAGAAAATACAAATCAAGAACAAGAAATCGATTTAATGGAACTGATTACGATGCTTTTGAAGCGTTGGTATATTATCGCTGCCAGCGTCATTGTAGTATTCAGTTTTGTCGCTATTTTTGCATTCGTCATGCAAGAAGACTATTATGTCGCAGAATCAACCATGATTGTTAGAGGACAAAATGAAGAATATGATTCCGCAGACTTTCAGTTTGGGACTCGCTTTGTATCGACTTATACAGAGTTCGCAAAAAGTAATACGGTGCTCAACGAAGTAAGGGATAGACTCGATGGAGATTACACGAATCAACAATTGAGAAACATGATGAATATTGTAGGGGTTAGTGATACTATCATTATTCGTTTGGAAATTCAATCTAGTGATCCTGCAGAAGCGGCTTTGATTGCGAACACAATTGTGGATGTAATGGAAAACGAAGTGCGCATTTTTGAAGGGCTTGACAATATTGAACAACTCGATGAAGCAATCACTCCAATGAATCCTGCAGGACCTAATCGCATGTTGTACTTAGCCATTGGTGTTGTACTTGGTGGTATGATTGGTGTGTTTGGCGTCTTCGTTATTGAATTCTTGGATAAAACCGTTAAAACAACTAAAGATATAGAAAACAAACTCGGCTTACGCACATTGGGGACGATACCTGAATATAACATGGACGAAGAGGTGACAGAATAATGTTTGATACATCAAAACTTAAAAGCAATAATGTAGGATATAATGTCATCTCCCAAAAAGAACCGATGGGTGTCGTTGCGGAACAATATCGCAAAGTAAGAACCAATATTGAATACTCAACCTTCAACGAAACATTGAAAGTCATTAATCTTACCTCAACCTTTCCTTCTGAAGGGAAAAGTGTTACCGCCCTTAATTTAGCGACTGTTTATGCGCAAAGTGACATGAAGACATTAATCATCGATATGGATTTAAGAAAACCAAAAATCCATAGAGCGTTTGATATTCCTAATAAAAATGGATTAAGTGATATTGTTACTAAAGGCATTGAAATAAGTGATGCGATTTACCAGGCAACTGAATTTTTGCATGTTCTTCCAGCAGGGGAAAAGTTGCCATATCCTGCGGAGTTTCTTATGAGTAAGAAACTGAAGAATATAGTTAACGAGTTGAAAAAAAGATACGATCGAATCATAATTGATACGCCACCAATGACTGCAGTCACTGATGCCAGTATTGTTGGTAAAATTGTCGATGGGACTGTGATGGTTGTTGCCTCAAGAAGAACCAATGTAGATACTGCTCAAGCGTCAATCAAACAACTCAAAGAAAATGGTGGCAATATTATCGGTGCCATTTTGACACGGGTCGATAAAAAAGATAATAAATATATGAATTACTATTACGAATACAAAGAATAAAGGGATCATATTTAATTGTAATATTGTAACAACGGGGTATTTAAAGGGGTGAAACATATGAATAAAAAGTCAATGCGATTGAAACGATTCATTAGAACGGCACAATTCCTTCTTTTGGATGCGTTTTCTATTGTGGTAACCTATGCAATCACGATATTTATGTTTATTTTGGTTGATATCGAAATTCACATGAATTTAGTCTTTATGGTTTTACCAGTTATTGTACTGATTAAATTACTCTTTTATTATATTTTCGGACTGTATCACATGATTTTAGATCATGTCGGCTTCGAAGATGTCTTTAGAATCGCTGCAGTTGCGATTGTCTCTAATACGGTGTTGTTTTTCATCTTTTCGTTTGTGGATGTTGAATTTGTTCATCCCCTTGCGTTTGTCTTGATCGCACCACTAGAAATTGGCTTTATTGCATTACCTAGAATGCTAAAAAGAGTTATTTATTTTATCCAAAACAATATAGTTTGGCGAGATGGCAAAGGGAAACGTACCATTATTATCGGCGCTGGAGACGGGGGCGAACTTGTATTAAAAGAAATTTACCGGAATCGTGCGCTCGATAATATCCCCGTTGCATTTGTCGATGATGATCATGAAAAAATCGGCTCAAAGTTACTGGGAATCAGTGTGGTTGGTCCTATCGAGAGGATCCAGTTTTTCATTGATCAGTATAGTGCGGATGAAGTGATTATTGCGATTGCGAATCTTAAACTTAAACGCCTGCAAAACCTCGTTGAATTAATTGCTGGAAAAGATGTTACGATTAAACGCCTGCCATTAATGAGTGAAATCACCGATGATATGCCCCATAAAGTCATGGATGTCAAAGTCGAAGACTTGCTCAACCGTGATGAAATTACTCTCGATAATGAAGGCATTCAAGATTTCATTAAAAATGAAACCGTGTTGATTACTGGTGGGGGCGGTTCGATTGGAAGCGAACTGTGCAGACAGGTCGCAACATTTAAGCCCAAACAATTGATTGTTTTTGATATTTATGAAAATAATGCTTATGAAATTCAAATGGAACTGATCAGAACGTATGCCAAAACCAAACAACCTTTAAACCTTAAAGTGTTAATCGGCAGCGTATATAATGAAGAATGCTTAGAAGAAGTCTTCCAAGAATATCAACCGACTATTGTTTTCCATGCGGCTGCCTATAAACATGTGCCTTTAATGGAAGACAGTCCTAAAGAAGCAGTAAGAACCAATGTTTTGGGAACCTATTATGCAGCGAAATTATCCAAGCAATATCATGTGAAAAATTTTGTGCTGGTATCAAGTGATAAAGCGGTTCGTCCCACCAATATCATGGGGGCAACGAAACGTTATGCTGAACTTATTATTCAAAGCTTCAATGATGAAAACAGCGGAACAAAGTATTCATCGGTACGCTTTGGCAATGTGTTAGGCTCTAATGGGAGTGTCATTCCATTGTTTAAAAAACAAATCGAAGATGGTGGCCCAGTCACAGTAACCCACCCAGAGATCACCCGGTATTTCATGACTATTCCTGAATCGGTATCATTGATTTTACAATGTGCGGTTTATTCGCAAGGAGGAGAAATCTTTATACTCGATATGGGGGAACCTGTTAAGATTCTCGATTTAGCTGAGAAAATGATTAGACTGGCTGGTTATAAACCAAAACGAGACATTGATATCAAGTTTACAGGACTGCGTCCAGGTGAAAAACTTTATGAAGAGTTATTAGTGGATGTGCATCAGAATAACACCGAAACTGCCAATGAAAAAATCTTTATTGAAATCAATTGTGACAATGGTGACCATATTAACATTGACAACATTGTCAATATGTTTGATGAGACAACGACGCTTAATATTAAACGCGAAATCGCTGCGTCCATCAAATCGTATAAACTGTCTTCTTAAAAAAAGCCATTCTTGATGGCTTTTTTGTTTAAAAGCGATAGAATATCGTTTAAAATACAATTATATTCTCATCACTAGAAAGGAAAAATTATGCAGAACTTATTTGAAAAATATCGACAAATTGTTGTTTTTGATATTGAAACGACAGGTTTTAGTCCGATTGACAACGATACCATCGAATTTGCGGCGGTAGTCTTGAAGGCTGAAGGAGAGACATTTCGTGTGATGAACACCGAAAATGTCTTTGTCAAACCAAGAGGTCCGATTCCACAAAAAATTACAGATCTGACCAATATCACCGATGAAATGATTCGAAATGACTCTGTTTCACCTCAACACTTAAGTACGATTATCGAAGATTTATTTACTAAAGATTCATTAATTGTTGCGTATAACATTCAGTTTGATATTGGCTTTGTTTATGAGGTAATGAAGCGTCATAATCCTTCGTTTCAATTTACCGCGGATGTATTAGATTTATTAACGGTTTATCGTGCTTTTCATCAATATCCTCATCGCTTGGAAAATGCGATTGAGACATATGCGATTAAAATTCCGAATTCACATCGTGCCATTGATGATACGATGGCGACTGCGGAACTGTTAAAGTGTATGCATCGAGACAAAACCATTACACCATATATTAATCGAGTAGATTATTATAAGAAATATGGGTTAAAAGGGGTCCGGTTTGATCACATCACCTATATGCCAAGGTAGTAAATGTTTATCTAATAATTTATAATGTAATATTTGTAGCTGAGTGATACACTAACACTAAATCATTTTAAAGGAATGAAGCCGATGTCTTATTTTTTGCTTGTTGTTGGGATTACTGCGTTAGTTAAAGGCGCTGATTGGTTTGTAAGAGGATCAAGTCAAATCGCCTTATTTTTTAAAGTTTCCCCATTTGTTATTGGATTGACTGTCGTTGCCTTTGGAACAAGTGCACCAGAAGCTGCGGTAAGTTTTACCGCAGCTATTCGTGCTCAAAGTGATCTTGCGTATGGCAATATAATCGGCTCTTCGATGGCAAACTTGTTATTGGTATTAGGCCTTAGTGTTGTGCTCACACCAATTGCTATTAAAGAACGTATTATCAAAAAAGAGTTTCCTTTTGCAATCTTTATTGTTGTGTTAGTATTCGTTTTTGCAATCATTGGCCCGGCTTATATTAATCGGTTTGAAGGGGCTATTTTATTGATTGTTTTTATTGTTTTTCTGGGATTGCTTTTAAAAGCGACTAGAAAAGAAAAACACACTAATGAATCAGTTCCCATGAATTATTCCCTTAAGGTATCTATAATGTTGTTTTTTCTAGGGCTTATCAGTATAATTATCGGAGGGCATTTAGTGACTACCAGTGCCTCTGAAATTGCACTTAGCCTTGGGATGAGCGAAGTGCTTGTCGGGTTGAGTATAGTGGCTGTGGGGACATCCTTGCCTGAATTAGCGACAATTGTGGCGGCATGGATAAAAAAAGAAGACGAAATGGCTTTAGGTAATATTATTGGTTCAAATATTTTTAATCTTTCATTTATTCTAGGCGCAAGCGCACTTATTTCACCAATTCAATTACATCTTGCAATGCGCTTTGATTTAATCTTGTTGCTTGCTATAACCGTTTTAGCTTTTATTTTTTCTCTGACTGATCGGTTACTGAGTAAAAAAGAAGGCATTATGCTTATGGTAATTTATGCTTTGTACCTTGTGTTTATTATTTTGCGCAATTAATTTACCCAAAGTAATATAGCCCTATAGCTTGTATTATATAAATGTATTAGGTGTTTATTAAAGACTTTATATATCATTATATTAAGAAAGCGGGTCGTGTATGAATATTTACAAATTAAACGATAATCTTGAATGGCTTAAAGACAAGTTTAAATTGGATGCAATTGTGGAAAATGCTGAAAAACGATTTGTGAAAAGAGGACAAGTTTATCATTGTCATTTGGGCATTGGTGTTGGTGCGGAGATGCAAAACTCGAGACCATGTGTCATTCTTCAAAATGATCGCGCTAATTATTATGCAGGAAACACAATTGTTGCACCATTTACCCAACGAGAAAAAGACCTACCTACAATTGTCCATGTCGATCCGATTAAAAATGACACTGACACAGAACTATTATCAGGCGCTGTAAACTTGACTCAACTTCGAGTTATTTCTAAAGCAAGAATTGGAGACTTTATAACACAACTGGACAATCAAACCATGGCCTCTATTGATGCGGCAATTGCCCGTGAACTTGATTTGATGAGTTATTATAATGATTTAAGCAAGAAATATGACAACCTTAAAGAACAAATGGAACAATTAAGATCCCAACTTGCCAGATATGAAAAATAATGGCAAGGTTGACTATATCAACTAGAAATGCTACACTTTACATGCTAATGGTTCTTCATTTGGAGAATTATATCAAATTTTAGAATGGGGAGACTTATGTCTCCTTTTATTTTACACAACTTTAGACTGTTTTTTATTGTTTTAATTTAAGCGTTATTTTATAATAGGAATAATGATTATTAAGGTGCGAAGGAAGGTTCATGGGAATGTCATTTTGTCGAAATTGCGGAGAAAAAGTTAATGAGTCACAAAACTTTTGTACTTCTTGTGGGTCGTCACTGAAAGTATATGAGGAAAATGAATATCAAAATTATTATAGCGAACACAATGTGGTTGAGGACAAGGCAGGATGCTTCACCATTGGAATCGCATTTTTGATCCCTTTGGTCGGATTGGTTTTATATTTAGTGTGGGCACAAAGTCGCCCCCAATCTGCAAAGTCGATTGGATTTGCGGCAATTATCGGGTTTATTGTCGATATTATTATCTGGAGTGCTCTTTTATCCTTAGGAGTTTATTAAGATGCCAAAAACAATCAAGATAAGCATTTTATGTTTAATTACACTGACACTGTTAGTAACAGCATTTGATATGCAAATATCACAAAGACTGTTTAATCCTGATAGTAACTACGGACTATGGTTTCGAGGCTTTGCGTATGTACCAACGTATTTTATTGTGCATATTTCTCTTTTTATTGTAAGTCGTTATTTACTCATACTTTTTAAAAAATGGCGGTTTGCGATTGTGTTATTAACGTTAAGCGGTATCATCATACTTAATGGGTTATTGGTGTTTAAAATGTATGATTATATTCAATATCCCCACATCACAATGAGTATTATTTTCACTACATTTATTGTGGTTTCGTTTTGGGTAGCCAAAAGTATTAAAATGGAGTGGTTATATTCTTTTGCAAAATTAAGCAGTGTATCGCTATTATCGTTTGGTGTGACATTCATGAGTGTTTCCATATTAAAGATGGTATGGGGAAGACCGCGTTTTCATGGGATTGTATCAACCGACGCATTATATAATCCCTGGTTTATGCCTAGTGGCCCAACAACTCAAGATATCATGCAAGCTTTTCCTTCAGGACACACAGCATTTGCGGCATTGACATTATTGTTGATATTAATTCCTTTGGAGTTTAATACGTTAAAAAAATGGTTTCATCCCCTCTATTTTGGATTAGTGGTTTGGATTTTGTCAGTTGCGGTTTCTCGTATTGTTTTGGGCGCCCATTTTGCAACAGATACAACAATCTCATTCATTATGGTTTTAGTCATTATGCATTATAGCAAAAACACTGCATTTTATATCATGGATAAATATTTTTCACCGGAATAAAAACTAGACACCTAACAAATAGGAGATTAATATGAGCACAAATGAAATGATCGTACAATTAAACAAACAAAAACAACGTGCCGAATTTTTCATTATTTTCAGTACAATACCGTTAATTATATCTGGGCTATTGATTGTAAATTCAGGGTTTAATATTTTCTGGCCGGTTATAATTGTATTCATTATCGCACTCGGTTTTTCCATTACCGGTTCTATTCTTTACACGAAGGTAAAAGAAACGTTTAGACATGCATTTATCAAACGATATTTTGATGAGCTAGATAATATTGATTATGTGCCTAAAAAGGCATTTGGTAAATCAATTGGTCTCACAAAAGAAGAAGTCTATGGATCGAATTTTCTTTCTAAAGCCCATCTTTTTGATAGTTTTGATTGCTTAGAAGGAGAGATTGATGGCATTAGCTTTAAATCCAGTGATGTTCATCTGCAAAACCAACATTCAACAGGAAAAACATCTTACACGGTAACAACGTTTTTAGGTAGAATGTTTATCTTTGATTTCAGGAAACCAGTCAATGGGGAAGTATTAGTTTTAGAGGATTACAAACCCACCGCTGCGGCTCGTAAGTATGAACGTGTTAAAACTGAAAGTATTGCGTTTGAAAAGATATTCAATACATATTCGAAAATTCCGCAAACAGCGTTTTATATCTTAACGCCTCACTTTATGGAACGTCTAATGACCCTTGAAAAAAATCATCCGGGAAAAATTGGACTGTCTTTTAAAGACAATCAACTAATCCTTGCTATTTACACAAACAAGAGAACTTTTACACTAAAGTTTATGCAACAAATTGA
>PWOH01000119.1 GCA_003557505.1 Mollicutes bacterium
ACCATTATGGGGGTGCGTCATGCCTTTTTCTCAACCGGGATGGTGTTAGGACCACTGATTAGTGGTTTTATTTATGACTATAATAAAACGTTGGTTTTTGATGTGGCTGCGGGGATGTTTATATTAAGTTTTATATTACTCAGTTTATCTAAAAAAGCTTTGAGAGCCGAAACTGCCACACAAAATGACAAAGGGTTGCTTGTCGATCTACAAACCGCACAAACCCCTGCGAGTGAATAAAAATGTTAGTTGTTTTAAAAAAATGAAACTTAATGAAACCGATTGTCAACACATTTAATTTATGTTAAACTTTTATGGAAAAGAAAAAGCGTTTACATTTAAAGCGAAAATTAGGAGTTGTAAAAGATGAAGAAATTATTGATTTTATCCAGTGTTTTACTGGTTACCTTGATTATTAGTGCTTGCTCTAGTGGGATTGATATTACGTTTGAAGTCAACGGAGAAGTGCATGAAGTGAGAACCATTGAAGAACCCGGAACAACAGGCGTCCCCATCCCTCGCGTTGCAGGGTATCATTTTCTAGGATGGTTTGAAGATGAAGACTTCACGATCCGTTTTGATAATCAGAGTGAAGTGAGTGAAGACATAACGGTTTATGCGAAAACACAACCCCATGAAAACACCAGTGAAACCCCACTGACTGACATGTTACAACTTGACCCTTCTGAATTTGAAGGCAAAACATTCCCAGGTGATGGTATTGGCGAAGTCATCTTAGACCGTTGCGTGGATGGAGATACAACCCACTTCACATCGAATGGTTCATTTATCAATTTACGCTATCTATTTATAGATACTCCTGAATCAACGAGTGTAGTAGAACCATGGGGACCTGCATCAAGTGAATATGCCTGTGAAGTCCTTTCAAACGCCGAGACAATCGTTGTTGAATATGAACCGCATCCTGAAAACGGGCATCCTGATGTCCATCCATCCATTGGACGTTTAGGGTCATTTGGCCGTCATTTAGGGACTGTTTGGTATGATGGGCGAAACTTAAACCTTGAAATGGTAGAGTTAGGGTACTCATATAATAGTGGTGTTAATAACTCTCAATATGAAGATTATTATCGTTGGGCAGAAAACAACGCGACAGCCAATAATCGTAAGATACATGGCGAGGATGATCCATTATTCGAAGATGACCCAATTGAAGTGACCATTGCGGACTTAGTCGCAAATCCTGAAGACTATTATTATAAATTTGTTAGTCTTGAAGCGGTATTTGTTCGTCAAGACGGCAGTTACTACCTATGTGATGATGGCGAAAAATTTTATCTTTATACAACAGAGGATTCTTATATTAATAATCGTTTAGGCTACAGAGCCCGGATAGAACGGTTGTTCTTAACGGAACATCGCGGAAATTACCAGCTTACGAACTTTAATACACGTAATACTGAAGTTTTAACTACTGAACCTGTAGAGAATGGCTGTGCCGTTGATTAATAATACGTGAATAAAACCCCGCTTGTAATAGTCAATTTTGACAATACAAGCGGGGTTTTTCTATTTGATTTTTATTTAAGTATATTTTGCAGTTAGCTAAGATGATTTTACAGGAACAACTTTTTTCTCAGTTGGTTGAGACTTTGGTAAGATTTGGTTGAGGATAACCCCTGTAAGTGCAGCTAAGGACATTCCTGATACACTTGCAACATCGCTAATGTTGATGAACGCACCACCAAGTCCGATGACTAAGATCGCAGAAATGATGATCATATTGCGGCTTTCGTTTAAGTTTACATGTCCTTTGGCTAAAACCTTGATTCCGTTTGCGGCAATCAATCCATAAAGGATGATACTTACGCCCCCGATAACGCCTGAGGGGATTGAGAGGATAAATGCTTGAACATAGCCTGAGAACCCTAAGAAGATTGCGATGACTGCAGCAAGTCCAATCACATAGACACTACCAACTTTGTTCATAGCGATAATACCCGTATTTTCTCCATATGATGTATTGGCAGGACCTCCCATAGAAGCACTGACAAATGTTGCGACACCATCACCTAATATTGTGCGTTTCAATCCAGGCTCTTCGATAAAATCTTTACCAGTTATTTCACCGAGCACTTTGTGGTCCCCAATGTGTTCGGCGATGGTCACAAAGGCAAGTGGTAAGAAGACTGCAAACATTGTGAAATTCGGTCTGTAGGTTCCCAAAAACTGAAATTCCGGCCATCTAAAGAATGTAGCCCCTTCAAATGATTCACTGAATGAGACCGCGCCAAGTGAAGCGGCAAATAAATAACCAACGATAATTGCGAGGATGAATGGAATAATCTTGAGGAAGCCCTTTCCTTTGAGGGCTAAAACAGCAGCAACCCCGAATGTGACCATCGCGATTAACGCCGTCAGCAGGTCGCCGTCTTCACCAAGTCCAGCAGAATTGATGGCCACATAAGCCAGTGATAATCCGATAACAATAATAACAGGACCGATTACAACCGGAGGAAGTAATTTATTAATCCATGAAGATGAGGTAAATTTCAAGATTAATGCCACAACCATATATATTAGCCCTACACCCATA
>PWOH01000006.1 GCA_003557505.1 Mollicutes bacterium
AATGACCCAGACACCAACAAGTTATTGAAAGTTGTGTTTGTCGAAAACTATAACGTAACGTACGCTGAACAAATTATCCCTGCAACTGATATTTCTGAACAAATTTCAACCGCCACCAAAGAAGCCAGTGGAACCGGAAACATGAAATTCATGATGAACGGTGCAATTACCATCGGAACCCTTGATGGGGCGAATGTTGAAATTGCTGATTTAGTCGGTGAAGAGAACATTGAAATCTTTGGGATGAACAGCGATGAAGTCACGAAACTTAACAAGGCCAAGACTTATGACCCTAAAGAAATTTATCATAACGATGGAGAAATCAAAACGGTTGTCGATCAATTGACAAATGGTTTCTTTGCGAAAGTTCCACGTCATGAATTTAATGAAGTGCGTGAAAAACTCTTAGGGGAAGACCAATACTATGTTTTAAAAGACTTGCGTGCTTATGCGCAAGGACATGAAAACTTAAATAGACTATACAAAGACAAAGCGAAATGGTATGACATGGCGATTGTCAATATTGCGAAAAGTGGCTATTTCTCTTCTGATCGTACCATTAACGATTACGCCAATGAAATTTGGAAACTTAAGCCTGTAAAATAACGCCAATCATTGATGATTTCCTGGCATATACCCCCACTATTTATAATGCTTTTTGAAAAGATTTGCATTAAAATTGTAATCATTACAAAATATCGTTAATATGGTGCTTGAGAAATCTAAAGGAGGCACAACACAATGAAAAAATTTGAAAATGAATTCTATGTAACTGGTGCAAAAGTTGGGAAACAAGCACCGCGCTTTGAAATGGAAACAGTCGAGCCAGGAGGCCACGGCACCGAACGGTTTGGAACTGTTAATCTTGATGATCTATTAGACGATGGGAAATGGGTGGTTCTTTATTTTTATCCTCTCGATTTCACGTTTGTCTGTCCAACAGAAATCCAACGTTTCAATGAATTGAATGAACAATTCGAAGCCAAAGGTGCGAAATTGATTGCAACCTCAACCGATAGTGTATTTTCACATCTTGCTTGGCAAGACAGCGGTCCACTTGGTCGTTTGGATCACATACATGCATCTGATAATAATCATACAGTCAGTGAAGCATACGGTGTCCTTGATGAAGACAAAGGGGTCGCTTGGCGCGGGACTTTCATCATTGCGCCAAATGGTATCTTAAAAGCCGCGCATGTCAACCATGGTGAAGGGGGCCGTAATGTTGATGAAGTCCTTAGAACCCTTGAGGTCTTCCAAAACGAAGTTGCTGGTAAACTAGTCCCATGTGGATGGCAACCCGGAAAAGGTTTCGTAGATCCTGAAGAAGAATAAAGCTAAAACCGACAAGTTGACCTTGTCGGTTTTTTTTGTGCGCTAACTTATTTAGAAAATCGGATTTCCAGTTGAAAACGCCCAGTAGTTAAGTTATAATACAACTGTTGTCAAGAATAACGCACGTCTATATATGAAAGGGTGTGAGCGCGCGTGAATAAACGTTACTTAAAATGGCTGAATGAAGAAACGTTGGATCCCGAAATTCTTGCCCAGTTACAAGCAATGGATGCTGAGGAAATTGAAGATTCATTTTACAAGAATTTAAGTTTTGGAACGGGTGGTATGCGTGGAATCGTCGGCGCTGGAACCAATAGAATGAATATCTACACCATTCGCAAAGCCGCATTCGGTTATGCGAAATTTTTGTTGGAAAAATACGAAAATGCAGCATCTAGAGGGGTTGTTATTGCTTATGACAACCGTAATAAAAGCGATGTGTTTGCCAAAGAGTGTCTCGGTGTCTTAACGGCTTTTGGCATCAAAGTGTATTTGTTTGATGCATTAAGACCAACACCACAACTCTCTTACACAGTGAGAAGTAAAAAGGCTGCTGGGGGAATCATGGTCACTGCCTCCCATAATCCACCGAAGTATAACGGGGTCAAGTTTTATGATGATGCAGGGTGTCAACTTGTCCCAGCCCTTGCGGATAGAGTGATTGAACACTTTAACAGTGTTGATAATATTTTCGCAATTGAAAGAATTAGTTTTGAAGCTGCTCAAAACAATCAGCTGGTTGAAATGCTAACGGTACTAATGGATGATGAATACATCGAGAAAGTTCATGGGATTCAACTGAACGGCGAATCTGATAAAGCGCTTAAGATTGTCTTTACGCCACTACACGGGGCATCTCGTGATATTGGTTTAAGGACGCTTGAAGAAAGTGGTTATGATGTAACACCTGTTGAAAATCAAATGGTTGTTGATCCTAATTTTTCTACGGTGGATAGTCCGAATCCTGAAAATCCTGAAGCGTTCGAACATGCGATTATAGCGGGCGAAAAGGTCAATGCGGATATTTTAATTGCTACTGACCCTGATGGCGATCGTCTTGGGGTTATGGCTAAACATAATGGTCAGTTCAAATTTATTACCGGGAACCAAACCGGTGCGATTTTGATTCATTACTTGATGGAGACGCTCACTGCCCAAGGGAAACTGCCTGAGAATGGAATTATCTACAATACGATTGTTTCTTCGGAATTTGGCACTGCGATTGCCAAAGCCTATGGCATGGATGTTGAATCAACGTTGACAGGCTTTAAGTTTATCGGCGAGAAAATGCATGAGATCGAAGATACCAAGAAAACCTTTGTGATGGGTTATGAAGAATCTTATGGGTATGTCTTAGCAGATTTTGTCCGTGATAAAGATTCTATCCAAGCGTTACTGATGATCAGTGAAGTTGCTAATCAACTCAAATTACAAGGTAAAACATTGATTGACTACTTAGACTCGCTTTATGATAAATTTGGCTATTATCAAGATACGTTGATGAATATTGTCTTGGAGGGTCAAGCTGGAGAAGCGATGATTCAAACAATTATGAGTCATTTCAGAAGCTTTGAACCAGCAGAAATGCTCGGTCGAAAATTGCTTGTTAAAGAAGACTATTATCATGGCACACGTAAAGCCAATGGTAAAAGCGAATCTCTCGATGGCTTTCCGAGCAGTAATGTGTTGAAATTTATTTTTGAAAAGGATATGTGGTTTGTCTTACGTCCCAGTGGGACGGAGCCAAAACTTAAAATATATATCAATGTATTAGGCGAAAGTAAAACAGACGGTGAGCAAGTCGTCACTGCATTGAAAAAAACATTGCAGGATAAAATTGATGCGTTGCAAACAGAAAAGGGTGAAAACGAATGATTGCAAAAACTAAAAAAGTGGCAGACTACAAAAAGCTGTCCACAGAACTTCCAACACTAAGGTATGTTGATCCTGAGAGAGTATATCTCAGTTTGAATACAGACCGTGCCAAGCAATATAGCGTTAATGTCGAAACGGGAGATTATGTCAAACTGGGACAAATCATCGGTGAACGTGATGGTGGTTTCTTCAAACAACCAATCTATTCGACCGTAAGCGGTAAGGTAGAAGGTTTTCAAAAAAAGATGCATCCCTCGGGGATGGAAGTTGATGTTGTCGTTGTCCAAAATGACTTCAAAGACGAATATCATGAAACCATAACCGACCGTCCTGAAAGTGTCATTGAAAAGATGAGTCGTGAAGAAATAATTGACGTCATCAAAGATAAAGCGATTGTCGGTCTTGGTGGAAGTGGATTCCCAACTTACATCAAACTGAATACAGACGAAAACATTGATACAGTCATTATCAATGCCGTGGAATGTGAACCGTATTTGAGTAGTGACTACCGCTTAATCAAAGACCAACCGGACGACATCTTTAAAGGCTTGAAATATGTCATGCAAGCCATGAGTGCTTCTCAAGGCGTTATTGCGGTTAAAAAAACCAAAACAGAATTAATCGAAGTTTTAGAAAATGAATTACGTCGTTTTAAAGATTCTAATATTAAAATCGCCAAGCTTGATGATTACTATCCTCAAGGATGGGAAGTTGAAACCATTAAAAATGCCTTAGGCATTAAAGTTCCTTCAGGGAAACTGCCTATGGAGTACGGTGTGTTAAATATCAATGTCTCAACCACCGCCGCAATTTTTGAAGCGTTGAAGCATAATCTTCCTATCACCAAGCGTCACATCACCATCAATGGCGATGCGATTAAGTTCCCACAAAATATTCGGACCCGTATAGGGGCTTCCATTAAAGACTTGATTAAATTATCGGATGGCTTTATTGACGAAGCAGATAAAATTGATTTAATCATTGGGGGACCAATGATGGGAAAAAGCGTGACGACAGACGATGTCTTAGTCAATCAAACCGTAACATCAGTACTCGCACTCAAGAGTGTTGAGACTTATGAAGAACCTTGCGTGCGTTGTGGGTCGTGTGTGTTTAGCTGTCCGGTTGACATTCAACCGGTGAATATCATGAATGCCTATAAACGCGGTGACAAACAAGCACTGGAAAATCTAGAAGTAGATAAATGCATTGAATGCGGTCTTTGTGCATATGTATGTACATCAAAAATTCATTTGACCGACTACATGAGGAAAGGAAAAAATTTCTTAAGGTGATCATTTATGGAAATTATACAAAAATCTGCACCACATCTTAGAAAACCAAACGCCTCAGTTGTACGTATGATGAGCGATGTGGCGATTGCATTATCACCACTCGTCATTTTTGCCATTTACCAACATGGCATGAGCGCGTTTTGGATTTTATTAGTCAGTGTCCTATCTATGGTAGGGACTGAATATCTATACTACCAAATCATTGATAAAATGAATGGTGAGAAATTCAAGCTAAACAACAAAAGTTTTACTATCTATAATTTTAGTGTTGTTGTCAGCGGATTGATTTATGGACTGACCCTCTCTGATCGCGTATCGCTTGTCGTGGTTGCGATTGGTGGAATTGTCGGGGTATTCCTTGCTAAATTAATCTTTGGTGGCATGGGGCAAAATATCTTTAACATTGCGGCCTTTGCCCGTGTCTTTGTCGTTTTATCATTCGGAGGCGCAATCGCTTATGATACGTTTGTAGATTCTGATGTTGGAGCGACGGTATTAGGCTTGCTATCAGCGGACATGTTCGATGCATCAGTGACCGAACATTACAGCTATTGGACGATGTTTTCAGGAATCGGACTCCCTGGGTCTTTAGGAGAGACAAGTGCACTGTTGATTTTAGTTGGCGGGCTTTATCTCTTCCTGAGAAAATCGTTTGATATCTTTGTACCACTGACTTATGTCGGAACTGTTTTTGTCTTATCGCTTGCGGTCATGTTGACCAATGATGCTGGTTGGTGGTTCCCAATTACACATATTATTGGTGGTGGCTTGTTATTTGGTGCCATCTTTATGGCCACTGACCCGATTACACAACCAACAACCAGACCTGGTCGAATTTATTTCGCCTTCGGACTCGGTGTAATCACCTTCATCATTCGTATCTTTGGTGATTTGCCTGAAGGGGTTGTGTTCGCTATTTTGATTATGAATATGTTTGTACCGGCCATTGATTATCATAAATGGGCGCGCAATAAGTTCACATTCAGAAGCGCAACAATTTTCAGTTTGGTTGTCATTGTAACAATTATTCTGACTGTGGTAGGTGTTAATTATGTTGGATAAATTAAAAATTGCCCTCACACTATTAGTCGTTGGCGCGATCGCAGGCGCTGCGATTGTTGGGGTTTATACATTAACCGAAGAACGTATCGCGGCCAATAGAGAAGAAGCACAAAATGCTGATTTAATGGCAATCTTTCCTGATATGGATATCTCTAAACTAGAGCGTGAAGAGATGGATTTGAATTATTTAGTTGAGCGCATGACTGCGTATGACTCAGATGGAAATGAACTTGGAACTATTTTCCGTGGCATTTCCTCTTCATATGGTGGAGACAACACGGTACTAGTCGGCGTTGATAGAGACGGTAAAATTGTTAAAGTTATTATCTCTCAAACGAGCGATACAACGAACATTGTAAGAGATGTTATTGATTTACTTGATACACAGTTTGCCGGCAAAAACTTTGATGAACTTTCACATGATGCACCAAGTGGTGCGACTCAGTCTTATAACAGTGTGTGGCGTGTAGTTGAAGAAGTCAGCCTGCAAATCGAAGGAGACCCAACCCAAGAAGCTTTCAGAAGTGTCTTTGAAGATGCGGATTCATACAGTGTGGTCTTTACCTTCGAAGATAAAGCATTCACTGATGAATATGTCATTCGTGATGCTGATGATGCGGTACTAGGTTATGCTTATCTCATCGAATATGATGAAGACAACGAAGTCTTCTTAATCGTTGATAAAGATGATGTGTTTAAAGGCTTTGTAGGCATTGATAATGTTGATTCGGATGTTGAAGATGCTATCGTTTATTATGATGATCAAATCGACAGTGATTTAGTTGATATAATGGCAGATAGTGGCGATGTCTTAGAGGACGCGATTAATGATTTACAACCAATTGTTGAAGCAACCACACGTATTGACAAAGAACACGTAGTCCGTTATCAAAATTACTATGATGATGAAGATGACCATGTCGGTTATTTATATACAGGTTATTCAAGTGGCTTTAACGGCATGAATGTCATTGAAATCCTCATCAACTTCGATGGTGAGATTGTGTCGATTGAAGTTGTTCGTACATCAGATACCCCTGAATATATCCAACCAGATGTCATCGACCAGCTCGATAACCTCTATGGTGAAACTTCCGTAGATGGTTTTGAAGCCGACGATGTATTCGCAGGGGCAACGTCTTCTGGACGTTCAGTATTAAATGCTGTTGGTGCTGCACTTGAGGCATTCAACGAAAGGGATGGTGAATAATCATGGCTGAAAAAAAAGTCGCAAAAAATCCCATGAAACCTAAAAAGAAAAAAGATACACAATGGACGAATTTAACAAAAGGTTTCATTCGTGAAAATCCAATCTTTGTCTTCTTACTCGGTATGTGTCCTGCCTTGGCAGTCACAACCACAATGGAGACGGGGCTTGGGATGGGGCTGCTAGTTATCTTTGTATTGACAAGTAGTAACATTGTGGTTTCATTACTTAAAGATTTAATCCCTAAAGAAGTACAAATTCCTGCATATATCGTAATCATCGCAACATTTGTAACGATTGTAGGATTGCTAACAGAAGCCTATGCTTATGAGTTGCATCAATCGCTTGGTGTCTTTATTCCCTTGATTGTTGTTAACTGTTTGATTATGGGGCGTGCAACCTCATATGCATCAAAAAATGACGTGAAGAGTTCCGCCATTGACGGATTTGGAATGGCCCTTGGATTCACGGGTGCATTAATGTTAATCGGGGTCACCCGTGAGATTTTCTCTTCTGGAGCTATTGCACTTGGTGTTTATCTGCCATTCCCATTTGAAATTTCGATTATCAATACCGAGATGTATGTGTTTAACATGGATACATTAGGCGGACCGGCTGGCGGATTTATCGTCATTGGCGTCTTACTCGCTATCTTTACGGCCAGAGGCAATGCTTTGAAACGCAAACGTGAAGTAGAACGTCAAGCCTGGATTGAACAAAAGAAAAAAGAAGCAGCGGAACGTAAACGTAAAAAAGATATGGAAAGTGCAGGTGATGCGGCATGATTTCTCCAACAGTATTCTTTGTTGCAATTGTCTCATCAATGTTAATTAATAATGTTGTGCTTATGCGTTTCTTAGGGGTTTGTCCATTCCTGGGCGTTTCTAAGAAAACGGAAAGTGCACTGGGGATGAGTTTGGCTGTTATGTTTGTCATGGTCATCTCATCAATTCTGACTTACTTGGTATATCACCTTGTATTAGAGCCATTTGGAATCGAGTATATCTTCATTATTGCCTTTATTCTCATCATTGCATCACTGGTACAACTCGTTGAGATGGCAATTAAAAAATTCTCAAAAAAACTATATAAAGGCTTAGGAATCTATTTGCCTTTAATCGTTACCAACTGTGCAATCCTCGGGGTTGCAGAATCCAACATCCGTGATGGCCTTGCCAGTGAATATGGCTTTGGGGGCGGACTTCAAGTTGCTATTGTCACTGCCTTTGGTGCCGCACTTGGTTTTGCATTGATTATGTTTGCGTTCTCATCAATACGTGAGCGTTTAGATCATGCTAATGTGCCAGAGTCATGGAAAGGGGTTCCTGTCAGCTTAGTGACTGCTGGAATCATGGCCCTTGCCTTCTTAGGATTGGGTGGGATCGTATAATGGAACCATTTATTGCAATTATTACAGTCGCAGTCATTATAACGATTTATCTTGGGACCTATATGCTTAACAAGAAAGTACCGGCCCCTTATGAAAAAATTGATACAGAAACGTGCAGCGCATGTACTAACTATGCATGTGGTGTCAAACAACAATTCTCCGAGGAGCGATAACATGTTAGATATTGTCATGCCAATTACGACATTAGCTGTGCTGGGTGGTTTACTAGGTTTCGGTTTAGCCTTTGCGGCCGAAAAACTAAAAGTAGAAGCCGACCCTAGAATCAATTCCATTCACGATCGACTGCCTAACCTTGATTGTGGGGCATGTGGCTATCCTGGATGTGCCGCCTTCGCAGAAGGTGTTGTCGAAGGGGAAGTTGAAAGTCTTTCTCAATGTAAGCCAGCCAATGCGAAACACAAAACTGCTATCCTTGAGTATCTTAAGAAAAACCCTGCTGAGGATGGTTCTTACATCCAAGTGAAACAATAATTTCCTTCCCCGCAGCCGCTGCGGGGAAGTTTAATTCTTCAGTGAAAACGTTATCACTACTAAAAGGCGAAACAACGCCGAAAACTGTGTTTGTTTCAGTTGAAAACGGCAATTTTAAATGATATAATATGACCGATTTTGGTAAAAATCTAGAAACGAAAGGTGAATCATATGAAAAGAATTTACATGTTTGGCGAAGGAACCCAGGACCAAAAAGAACTATTAGGTGGTAAGGGTGCAAACCTATCCCAAATGAAGAAACTTGGGGTACCCGTTCCAGCTGGTTTCACTGTAACCACTGAAATGTGTACTGCGTACTACGACAATGGTGGGAAAAACTCACCGGAATTACTTGAAGACATCAAAACTTACGTACAAAGACTAGAAGATGAAACCAAAAAAGGATTCGGTGACAAAACCAATCCATTATTGGTATCAGTACGTTCTGGTGCAAAATTCAGTATGCCAGGGATGATGGATACCATCTTAAACCTAGGATTAACTGATGAAGTTGCCGAAGCAATGATTGAAAAAACTGGCAACGAGCGTTTCGTTTATGACATTTATCGTCGTCTGATCCAGATGTTCGGTGAAGTTGTAAAAGAAGTGGAAATGAAAAAATTCAACGCGGTCATTGACGGGTTGAAAGAAGAAAAAGGCTACAAATCTGATGTCGAAATGACTGCCGATGACTTCAAATCAATCGTTGAAAAATTCAAAGCGATTTATAAAGATGCGGTTGGGGAAGACTTCCCACAAGATCCAATGCAACAACTTTATGAATCAATTGATGCGGTATTCCGTAGCTGGGATACTCCACGTGCGCGTATTTATCGTGACCACAACAAAATCCCACACGATCTTGGAACCGCTGTAAACGTCCAAGAAATGGTATTTGGTAACACCGGTGAAAATTCAGGAACTGGTGTATTATTTACCCGTGACCCTAAATCTGGTGAAAACAAAATCTTCGGTGAGTTTTTATTTAATGCACAAGGGGAAGACATTGTTGCAGGGGTTCGTACTCCATTAGACTTAGAAACTGAGCTTTCTGCAAAACGTCCTAAAATCTACAAAGAGCTTGTTGATATTCTTAACAAACTTGAAGCACACTACAAAGATATGCAAGACGTTGAGTTCACGATTGAAGACGGTGTCCTTCACATTCTTCAAACACGTACTGGTAAAAGAACTTCACATGCTGCAGTAAAAATCGCGGTTGATCTTCAAAGAGATAATATCATTTCTAAAGAAGATGCCATCATGAAAGTTGATACTGCACATATCGACCAATTGCTTCACCCTGTATTCGAAGAAAGTGCGCTTGAAAAAGCCAACAGTGTAGCCAAAGGTCTTGCTGCATCTCCAGGTGCTGCAACCGGACGCATTGTCTTCGATTCTGACAAAGCGGCCGCAATGAAACTTGAAGGCACAAAAGTCTTACTCTTTAGAAAAGAAACTAGCCCTGAAGACATCGAAGGAATGATTGCCGCAGAAGGATTCGTTACTCAACTTGGTGGAATGACTTCACATGCTGCTGTTGTAGCCCGCGGTATGGGTAAAAGCTGTGTATCTGGTGCTGGTGAAGTTGTTGTCAA
>PWOH01000065.1 GCA_003557505.1 Mollicutes bacterium
CAATGAGTTGGACACTCATTCGTACTGTGGCAATAATTAAGATTTTATCACGATTAATCTGACGTTTTTTCAAGATAAATAATACCAAAAGAATAAAAACATAAGCCAAAGAAATTTGCCAATATGTTAGTTGTATAATGCCATCATTCATGCATTAGCCCCCTTTTTAATACGTCCATTTTCTATTTCAAGAATCGCATCACCATATTGTGTGGCTATAGCCTTGGAATGTGAAATCATAATTAAGGTTTTTTCGTTATTTCTAACAAATTTCGTGATTGTATCAATCAGTATTTTTTCGGTTCCATCATCTAAAGCACTTGAGGGTTCATCCAAAAGATAAACATCACCATCAAGTAATATAATTCTTCCTAATGCTAAGCGTTGCTTCTCTCCACCAGAAAGGTTTGCTACCTTATCGTCTAAATCTTTATTTAAAGAGACCATTTTAAGCGTTTCTCTTAACGTTTGATCACTGGCTAAGGTTTTACTGTGAAACTTAAGACCCTTTAATAAATTCTCTCGAATGGTCCCAGAGAACATATAAGGCGTTTGGCTAAGATAAATGACCGATCGCCTATGCATAATAGAATCCAGGGTGTCAAGAGATTGATTATTATAAAGTATCTCACCAGATGAGGGTGAAATCGTTTTATTTAAAAGTTTTAATAACGTGGTCTTTCCACCACCACTTTTACCGATTAACACATTAATTTTCCCTTTTTCAAAGGTTATTTCATCAATCGTAAGAATTGATTGATAGCGCACATTCTTAAGTACAAACATTTTACCAACCTCCTAATGAAATCTTACCATAAATTAGTGGTTTCAATTGAAAAAAGAGGTGAAAACACCTCTTTTGTTATAGACTAAATTTTTTGAATGCTAGGGGATAGACAAAGAATGCGATGAAAGTCACCGTAAAATAACGAATATACGTTATAACGTCATATGACAACATCCCACGTTCGATGTTAAACAAATTCAGTAATCCACCCCACGCATATAACACTGAAAATATAACGCCAAAACCAATCAATGTGCGAATCGCTATACGTTTTAAAGGCACTCTTACCGTAAAATTGACATACTTTTTTTCTAGTACAATCGCCGCAATAACCCCTGTTAAAATACCATAAGCCATGAAAAAGTCACGGGTTTCCATAAAGAAAATAAATGGAATGAAAACCAGCATAATGAATAAATAGTAGCTATGCAAAAGTTTAGTATTATGTTTAATGTAGGAATAAAATGCCGCATGAAATGATGCAACAAGTATCCCCATAACACCACCGACAACGACATCACGTAAAAAGTGTGCCCCTAAATACATTCTCGATAACCCCATCAATATCGTTAATATTAATGCGACCACGAATAATATACGCCGCCTACTATAGTAAGCTGCCGAAAAATATAAACTCGATGCACTTTGCACATGGCCAGAAGGAAATGACGTTCCTGTGGCTGTATAGCCTCTTAAGTTTTGGACACTATCCGGGTAGAGTTGAAAGGGTCTAGGTTCAAGAAAGATATTCTTTAAAACATTGTTTGAGGCGGCACCAACACCTAATGTAATGGCCATAAACTCTGCCATCTTCTTATCATAACCCCAATAAATGCTAGCTAAAACAATAAAATAAAACGTTGTTTCACCGAGCCAGCTGATAAAATTAAAAAACAAATCCAAAAAAGGGCTTTGAAACCCTTGGATGAATATGACTAAATCAGCATCCACTTGTTGTAACATAAAATCCCCCTACTTCTTGTCTTTGATTATTCTGTGAAATGCTTTGGCTTCACGTTTCAAATAGATTTTGTAAAACCAGGGCATCAAACGATAGGAATATTTAAACAGCTTTGACGGATAGATTTTTTGTCGGTCTTTCTTCAAGCCTTTGATAATCGCATTCACAACTTTTTGCGGTGTTTGTACTGGCCAAGGTTTTCTTTCCTGATCAGCTTTTTCAAAAAATGGTGTCTGCGTCGCGACCGGGTACACCGTATATAACCATTGATCTTTGCGTGTCAGTTCTAAGCGATAAGACTCAAAGAAGGCATGGAGCGCTGCTTTTGAGGCACTGTACAACGCATAACCTGGCATGAACACATAACTTACCGCACTCAAAGTTGACATGAAACCAAAAGGCTCATTAGGATACGTTTCACGCATTTTCGCTGCACTATAAATTACACTTCTTGTATTCAAATCGAAGAGGGCATCGATATGTTTCGCGTCAGCGTTATCAAACATTTCGTAATAAGTGAATCCAGCATTGGCAATAAATAAATCAATACGCCCATACGTTTTAATGACTTCATTAAAAAGCCAATCCACATTGGTGAGTTTGGAAACATCTAAGTTTTTAGTAGTTAAGCGTTCATGGTTAATATCGATTTTATCTTCTATACTTCGGCTAACCGCATACACATAAGCGCCTTCATCGAGTAACCGGTACATCAAGATTTCCCCGATTCCTGATGAAGCACCTGTTAATACAATATATTTGTTTTGCAAATCCATCGAATCGCTCCTATCAGTTAATTTTTGAGTCGCTTCGCCATCATAATATCAGGATTTCCATAGCCATAAGCATCTGGAATTACACCAACAACACTATAGCCTTTCTTTTGGTAGAAGATATAGGGGTGGTTCTTACTTTTTAAGGTTAATACTTTATCAAACGTATCCACATATAAATCTTCGCCTGTAAGTGAGGTTTTATACCCTTCATCATCACTACCTAGATACAATGTTAAAGAACCTTTATCTCGCAGGCGATGTTCAACAATATCAAGTAATTTGGTTCCGACGCCTTCTCCACGACGATCTTTCTTAATAACCATGAGTTCGAGCTGGTGAGCTGTCAAATATTTTTCTTTTAAAACGCCCGCAAACCCAATGACTTGTTCGTTTTCCAAAGCCACATAAAGGATATTCGTATCTTTTAAAAACTTAATGATTTCCTCTTTAGCCTGTGACTTTGGGAAATGGACAGGAAATGTCGTAGATAATAGTTGTGCACATTCTTTCGCTTCTTTACCATAAACATGTAGCTCTCTAACTTTCATGAATTGCCTCCTACACCATAAAAGAATAAGTACATTAAATCTTTCAAAGTTTTTTTGTTATTGACTGCATCATATTTTGCGACACCTTTAAACAAATCGATAAATAGCAGTACAGAATCACTATCAAGATTTCTATTAATCTTTCGTTCGATTTTTCCTTCTCGCAACAAGTGCTCCATCGCAAAAGAAATACGGTTATTGCTATACCAGTTTTCTAGGGCTTTCATTTTCTTATTACTTTCATCATATAATGCCGCAATAAGATCTGTACTTAACTCATCAATGGCATTAGATTCAAACTTAATCCACGCTTCTAATTTTTCATCAAAAGACAAAGATGAATCGTAGATAATATCTTCGAATGCACTGGTATAACTTTCAAAGATGTCCCTAGCGACTTCAATCAATAAATTTTCTTTACTTTGATAGTAGTTATATATCGTAACTTGAGACACATTGGCAGCTTTCGCAATCATTTGAATCGTCGTTTTACGAACACCATGACGTAAAAACAGATCATATGATGCACTTAAAATCTGTTTTTTCTTTTTATTCGCACGTTTCTCAAATCCATCCATACCCTATTCCCCCTCACTGCCATTATACTGCAGATGCGTCGTATTGAAAAGTACTGCATCATTAATCATGTTGTTGTTAGTTTAATAATAAAGCTTATTTGTAAATCTGTAAATAAAAAGACTTTCACTCAAGAGTGAAAGTCTAAGAAATTTCAATTATTCAGCGTCTGCTGAGTAAACAGTTACAACGCCTTTAACGAGTTTTCCTGTTGGTAATGCCGGGATAATCACAAATGCGATTAATCCGATGATTAGTGTTGGAACCATGCCAAACATTAAATCACTAAGGGCAAACGCCACACTTGCTACAAAAGCAAACCAACGATTTACACCAGCATCAGCATAACGTCTAAACAAGAATGCAAGACTTCCTAAGGATAGGATAATGCTAAAGAGTGCGACTAGAAAGTATCCGAATATACCCATTGCTGCGAAAACAGTTGTACTTGCAAACACAAGTGCAACCCACAACAATGCAGTCATTGCAATAGTCCACCAGTATTCACGTCGAGAAGTAAAACCAGTAAAATGTAAGAAACGTTTGTAAAACATGAAGAAAGCACTAAGTCCAATCTCATCGGTACGCTGTTTTGGGAAGAGTTGCGCACTAAATTCGTTGATTCTCACTCTTTCAAAATTGTCATTCATAATCATTCTTGCCTCCAAATATATATGCTTGCATATAATAGTTAATATAAGAAATATATAATAATATTACTCTTTCATCTAAAAATTGTCAAACGCTCATGTCACATTTTGTTTAGACTGCAATTATTTACGCTATATAGCAACAAAGTCACAACAAATGCTTGTTTTCAATTATACACTAAAAACCATTTCTCTTCAAAACAAATCAGAAAACTTTACGGTTAATATACGTCTTCGCTATTATTATGTATTTCTGATTGACTCATTGACAACCCACGCATTTCTTTTAAATAGTTTCGCATTGTATCGGCTGATTCAAAATCATATTGATAGTCCAATGCTTTAGCGACTTGTTTTGCGACTTTAATAAAGTAATCATGCATATAAAATAAGACAGCCCATATCTTCTTAATGGTTGCGGCGTCATATGTTTTTAAATAGTCTTTATATACTTCTTCACCTAAGTAGTAGCGCAGATGTTTCATTTCCTTACCCATGATTTCTTGGAAGTTTGTCTTGACACCCATTTTCCATTCAAGCATGCTTTCTAGTGCATCTCTTAATAACTTGATATGTTTCATCGCATAAATATGTTCACTTCGATACAACCCTTTGGCTACGTAGGGTTCAAGCCATAAAAATGTATTGATGCAACTATTGAATAACGCTTGAGAAGGTTTTTCCACATTATAAATAGACGTCTCGGCTTTTCTTGTAGTATCAATCAGTTCATCTTTGTCTATTAACACTTTATAAATAGGTTCATCAGAAAGATGTTTGTCGATGGCGTTTAAAGGTTTAATCGATAAGTCGATACGATTACGATCATCAAATAACATTTGAATCATGTGTACATCCGTGCGTGGATCAGGAAGGTAGATCATATCATCAGAAGTATGAACGAGTAATGTGTCTCCAAATTTTTGTTGGTACGCTGTCTTCTTTCCCTCAGAAAAATCTTTAACAAAATAGACAACATCAAAATCGGTAAATATATCTTCTTTTACTTCCGGATTTGCGCGTGAACCATTCAAAACAACGGCACGGACATTTTCATCTTTTAATGCAACATTTTCAATGAGATTAAACATCGCTTCTTCATTACGCATAAAATCACCTACTTTGCTGTATTTTATCATATATTAGAGAAAAACTAAAAGTTTCGATGCCCTTCTAAAGCTAACAAATGTCGCTTCATTGGAATCCCACCGGTGAATCCACCAATTGAACCATCACTGGCGATCACGCGATGACAAGGCACCAATATCACAAGTGGATTATTACCAAGCGCATTACCCACTGCGCGTTGTGCCTTAGGATACCCAGCCTTTTCAGCGAGTTCTTTATAGGTCGTGGTTTGACCAAATGGTATGTCCATTAATGCTTTATAAATAGCTTTTTGAAATGGTGTGCCCCTGATTTCATATGAAAAAGTAAATGTCGTTCTTTGTTGGTTTAGGTATTCTCTAATTTGCTTGTGGGCAGTGGTTTTTTGATTGTCATTTGAGACATTTAAAGAAATCCTTATGACGGTTTCTTTATCAAACTGAATTGAAAATGGAATAGACATTATATCCCCTCATTGTTAATGATATCTTTTATGAATAAATCGGTAAGTTCAGGGTCGAACACTTTGCCTTTAAGCGCGGTTAAATGCCTAATACATTCATGCCTTGATAGTGACGGCTTATACCGTCCATAATACATTGAATCAAAGGCTTCCGTAATTCTGATCATACGGGATATTAAAGGAATCTCATCGGCTTTCAAACGTCTTGGATACCCACTGCCATCAAAATTTTCATGATGTGAAAGAATATAATCGCTATAAGCGGCCGTATCAGTCATACTCGAAATAATTCTAAAACCGATTTCAGGATGACGTTGAATATTGAGGTGTTCATCAGGAGACATACTCGCTTCACCACTCAAAATCCTATTGGGAAAGATTATTTTTCCAATATCATGATAATACCCTGCCTCAAATGCTTGATTCACCTCGTGTGAATCTAAACCTTTTTTTAAGGCGAGCTGTTTCGTGAGTTCGGCGACATTTTTTGCGTGTTTTCTTTCCTCTGGATAAGTATCATAGAGTTGTGTCTTAATACTATCTACAATGCTGGCTTTGGCTTCAGCACTCTGTTTTAGTTTATAACTATAGAGTTTACTTTCAGCGACATTAAAAATCGATTCATAATTATCATTGGTTGTTTTCATAACGCCTAAACCAAACGACATTGAAAGGACAATGCTGCCAACTTTTGTGGTCAATGATAACTCCTTGGCCTTATTAATCAATTGAATGCCTTGTTCAGCTGTAGTATTAGGACAAAGCATCACAAACTCATCGCCACCAACGCGTGCCAATAATGCATCATCAGGTGCGACTTCTTTAAGCACCATGGCAGCTTCGGCAATAACTTTATCACCCATTTCATGTCCAAATGCATCATTGGCAAGTTTTAAGGAGTTTAAATCCGCAATGATAATAGAAAGTGGCATTTTGTCTTGCATTGCATAAAAAGCATAATTTTCTTCATAGTATCGCCGGTTGTGTAGCCCGGTTGGCTTATCAATATAACTCAACTTCTCAATGATTTCCATTAAGTCTTTTTCTTTCGTAATATCAGTAAAGACCCCAGCAACTTGGTTTTCTTTCGGTGAAAACAGACTGATACGAACATGGCGTTTCATTTTTGAAAAATAGCGAGTAATCACCATTGGTTCTTTGGTTCGAACGACTTTCTCAAACTTATCCAAATACGCAATGTCATTTGTATTAAAAATGTTAGATATTTTCTCGTTTTCCAACGTTTGGTTCTCAACATCAAGAAAGATGTGAAAGTTTTGATTGTATTCCAATATTTTGTAATCAACAACATTCCCATCATTGTCTTGAATAACTTCAAAAAGCGCTAATCCTTCTTCCATATTGTGAAAGAGACTCTTATATTTTTCTTCAGTATCTTGCAGTGTTTTTTCCAAACTTTTGCTGTAGGAAATATTAGTATCCCACCCTTGATAACCTATAATTTTTTTCGTTTCATCGAATATAGGTGTCACCGTGCTCGTAACATATACCGATTCACCAGATTTAGTTTGAACGATATTTTCGAAACCTACTAATGTACGATTATCGTTAAGCCGGTTCAACATATCACGTTTGATGACATCAATGTATTCCTCACTATTTAAATCCCAAATATATTTTTTACCAATTAACTCATCCGGATGATACCCTAAAATATCCTGTATGGCCTCGTCCACATACGTTAATAATCCATCGCTTGATATTTCCCACAAATATGTATGCCCGTCTTTTTTAAAAGCGGTATCGCGTATCTGCCCAATTCTAAAATAGTTATCCTTTTTATAGTTATGATATAGCTTGGTTAAAATGATCAAAATAAGGATTAACCCTATGATCGTAAAAACAATCCAAATTTGGTCAAAATAGAACATGAAAAAGACATTGCCAATAATTAGCAATGCGTTAAGCCCTATAAGCACTTTATAGTAATCACCCATTTTTACGCCACCTCTTGTGTTTCCCCTAACCTATTATACAACAAAATGTAATCGTATACAAAAGTAATAAAAAGAGGCTGTTACCAGCCCTTTTTATGCGTTATTAATAAATTTAAAATGTTTACGTAAAAATACATAATGCGCAATGACCCATACTGCATAGAAAACTAGAAAATAACGCAGACCTAACCAAAAGGTTCGATCTGGATCAAACAGTAGCATCATAATAGTGAAAATCGCGGTCGCAATAAATCCACTTAGCCAGATTCTACCATGCAGTACAAGTTTTTGTTGTTTCTTTTCTTCTTCAGTTGGCATAATATTCCTCCTGTTCGTTTATTGATTATATCAAGCCTTTGATATACATTCAATATTAAAAGAGAATCATTGACGCTAAGAAGAAGTAAATTAAAAGCCCAGTAATATCTTTAATCGTTGTAATAAACGGATCTGATCCCGCTGCTTGATCCAGTCCTAAACGGCTAAGTGTTGCAGGCACTAAGAAACCAATTGCCGACGCAATGGTGATAGTTGCAGTCAAGGCAACACTAATGACAAAGCTCAATGCCATATCGCCTTGCCACAGATAAACAATTAACCCAGCGATAATACCACTGAGGATACCCATAGTGAATCCAATGAGTACTTCAGGGCCCCATTGCTTGACAAATCTTGAAAAGTCAATATGACCAAAAATTAAGGCTCTAGTGAAAATCGTTGAAGACTGTGTTCCGACATTACCACACATATCCATAATGACTGGAATAAAGAACGCTAAGGCCGCAATCGCTTCTAATTCCTCTTCAAATTGAGAAATAGCCCCACCAGCAATCAATCCACCGACTAATGCTAGCATTAAATAAGGTACACGAACACGCCATACTTGCCAAAGACTACCTTGTGTCAATACTTTTGAACAGTTTGTCTCGACAGATTCCATCGCAAAACCAGCTTTATTCAAAGCTTGATCAAGTGCTTCATCTTCAAGAACATCCATGGCATCATCAACGGTGACGACCCCAACAATTCTTCTCTCTTTATCCACTACTGGAACAGACATTAAATCAGAGTCTTGAAGTAACTTGGCGACCACTTCGTCTTTTGCGCCATAGTAAACACTCGTAGGTTCAAAGGTCATAATATCTTTTAATAAGGTCTCTCCATCACTGATAATTAATTCTTTTAATGACACTGCACCTTCTAAGACACGCTTATCGTCTGTTATATATATGTTATAAATCGTTTCAAGCTCTTTTCCAATCTCTTTTAGCTTTTTTTATGCTTCAGAGACTGACATGAATTTCTTTAATCGAACATATTTAGGGGTCATCACATGTCTAGCAGTCCCCAGTTCATACCCCGTGACAAGGCTGGTTAACTCTCGCTCGCTTTTCAATAAAGAATACATCAGTTTTTCTCTTACTTTAGCGGGTAACTCATCCAATAATTTGGCTCTATCATCTGGTTCCATACCCTTAAAGAAATCAATTGCACGTTCATCAGTAAAATTTTGAATTAGTTCTTGTTGAATTTCTGGTTCAATATATTCAAAAACTTCTAAAGCACGATCTTTTTCCAATAATCGGAAAACAACCACTTGTTTTTGAGGTTCAAGAATTTCAATGATATCCGACAAAATATAATCTTCGACCTCATTCACAACCTTCTTTAACTCAGTTGTATTTCCCTAATCAATCATTGATCTGATTGACTTTAATAATGCAACAACATTTTTTCCATATACATCATCTTTCTAAAATTAAGTATAAAAAAATGGCCTACTCAACGTAGGCCAAACAATAAAACGTCAATTGCTTACCTTCGTTGAATTTTAGCACTGTGCGGCGTCCAAATTAGCTACATTAGACAAAGCCTTACATCAGCAATGCCAGCTAACCCATTGGTGTCATTCGACATTTTTGGGCAATAGCGTATATCCACACAGGAACCTCACCTAACGTAAGTTCCAATCCATTAACATTTTATTATACATACTATTTTATTTCAATTGATATCACTATAATCATATTAATCTCTGTTATGAAAGTTTTCAAAAAAGGTATTTATATTAACAATAAATTTTAATGTTATAAAAATATGAAATGATGATATGTTATTTCAATAATTCATTAAAACGGTAATTAATTACAGTTTCAAAGTACTTCTCAACAATAGTTTTTTTACGCTTATTAAGTTTCTTTTCCATGGTATCACTCCTTTTAATTCTTATTTGGAATCAACCCTTCGATTGAGAATTGAGTGTCGTCGAGATTTTGCATAGACAATTTTGTGTCCTTAATTGTTAATGTTCTAATACTTTTATCCATGACTATGATGGATAACTAAACATGAAAACTTTTCATTTTGTTACATATTATAATTGAAAATTGTTACATTGTCAAACTGAATATAATGGTATGG
>PWOH01000024.1 GCA_003557505.1 Mollicutes bacterium
TCAATTGTTTAATCAAATCAAGAATTTGCGCCTGAATCGTTACATCAAGGGCAGTTGTAGGCTCATCACAAATTAATACATCAGGATTCGCCGTTAAAGCAACCGCAATAACAATACGTTGTCTCATTCCACCTGAAAACTGGAATGGATATTGACGGAAGCGTTTTTCAGGTTCAGGTATTCCGACATCGTCCATAACTTTAAGGGCACGTTCTTTTGCTTCGGCCTTTGTTACTTTGTAAATACGACGACGCTGTTCTTTTAAGTCTTTAATTTGTTGATTATATACTTTTTTCGGGTTTTCCAATTGTGCAAACTTGTTGTCAAATTCTTGTTTAAGATCCAATTTCGCTTTTTTTGTCGCATTACTTTGACTTTTTTTCTCTTTGATTAGTTTTTCTTTTTGAGTCCCTTTTGTAGAGTCAAAGCGTTCTTGTATTTCTGTAAGTTTCTTTTTATGATCTGCTTCGATACGCTCTAGACGCTCTTGTCTTTCTTTTTTAAGATTATCATAGGCGTTTTGATAAGCTGGCATATCTTTGGCGATTTTTTCCGATTTTTCAGCTTTTGCTTTGGCGATTTGACTGTCAAACGCTTTGGCACGTTCAGCAAATTCGGCTTTTATCTCTTTTTTTGCTGATCTTTTGCGCTCAGCAAGGTGTTTTTTAGCGTCACGAAGTTGTGCTTGAATTTTTGCCACATCTTCTTTATAGCCATTTTCAAGATCGGTAATTTTTTCTGATTGTCCTTGTTCTTTCAACTCAGCTTTTTGATTGTTGAACGCTGTTTTCAAGTCATTTAGTTCACGCTTGGCATTATACATTTGGTTGTATGCATCGCGAACACGCGCCTTGTATTCTTTTTTGAGGTGATTACCATTGATTAGCATTCCTTCGGTAATTTGTTTTCCAATTCTCATAATCGGATTCAAACTGGACATTGGATCTTGGAAAATCATACCGACTCTGTCGCCACGAATATTATGGAACAGTTCTTCATTGATTTTTGTTAAATCTTGTCCGTCATACCAAATTTCACCTTCATCAATTACTGCGTTACCAGCTAAGATTCCCATGATTGCACGGGAGGTAACACTTTTACCAGAACCTGATTCCCCAACAATTGCTAAGGTTTCTTTTTCATATAAGTCAAAGCTTACGCCACGAACCGCGCGTACCATGCCCTGAGTGGTCCAAAACGACACCCTTAAATCATTAACTTCTATTTTTTTGTTTGGAGTACTCATTATTCAGACCCCCTTAAGGTTGGATTGAACGCATCTCTTAAGGCATTACCAAACATGTTGAACGTAATCATCAACACTGAAATGATAAATGCAGGCGCTAATGTGAGGTGCGGGTTACGGGTTAATTCACTTCTACCATCTGACAATAGCACCCCGATAGAAACACCGGACAGCTCTATACCTAAGACATTGAATGTCATACCATGTCCGATACCGAATCCAAGGAATGAGATGGTTGATTCTGCGAATATAACGGTCGGAATCATTAAAATACTTGTCGTAATAATGGTCCCGATTCCATTAGGGAAAATGTGGCGGAAAATAAGTCTCGAGTCTTTAGCCCCTAATGTACGTGAGGCAAGGACATATTCTCTACCTTTATAACGATAGAATTGGGTTCTTGTGGTACTGGATACAGAAACCCAACCTGATAATGTCAATACGATAACCAAACTCCATAGTGACGGTCCTAACCATGCTTGAGCAATGGCCAAAGTCAATAGCCATGGAATACGGCTGATTACTTCAGTGAAACGTTCCATACCAATATCAACTTTCCCACCGTAGTATCCGGAAATGGCACCATAAACAACACCGATGGAAATATTGATTAAACCAACGATGACCCCAACTAATAGTGAAGTTCGAAGGGCCAACCAGCTTAGCGCAAATAAATCATGGCCACTGTTGGTGGTTCCAAAGAAGAAATATGGAATGTCATCATAGCCCATATAACGGGCATAATCTAAGACTAAGCGATACGTGTAGTATTCTTGTCCATCAATAATCATCCCTTCACTACGAGAGATAACACGGATTACTGGACAACCACTTTCGAATTCATGGCCTACAATATCCGCACGATCTTCTGGTAATGTGCAGTTAGGATTTTGCTCGACTAGTGCATAGAAATCTTGTGCTGAATAGGCACTACGTTCTTGTTCACCTAATGCAAGAGAATAAACATCATAACGGAATGACGCTTCAGTTTGTTCTGCGTTCGCACGACGATAACGCAGTGATTGAACGCTTGAATATAAATCATATTGTGCTAAATCGAAACCAGAAACAAAATATTCAGGCTCTTCTACATCGCCATGATAAAGGCTGACGCTTTCCAAATAAACATTGGAACGGGCCAGTTCAGAATCGACACGTAGTTTGATATGAGAATCAAAATCATTTATGCCGTTTCCTGGATCAATTTCATCCAGTTTATCAAACACATTAAAACGGTTTGGACCTTCTTCATCGAATGTGATAAATTCAGTAAAGTCTTCGTCGCCA
>PWOH01000112.1 GCA_003557505.1 Mollicutes bacterium
ATTTTCTTAGTTGGATTTATGGGTATTTCAGGTATTGCAGCAATTATGGCATGGATTGTTGCACTGTATAGTTTTTTCCATACAGGCTCGAAAAATTCTACACATGAAGTCGAATAAACAAAAGAAGTCTCCTAATTACTTGGAGACTTCTATTTATTTAATGCTAATTCATACATAATTTCACTGATGTTAATCCACAACAACCAACCAATCATCTGGGTCATCGATATCACCTTTTTGAATCCCTGTTAAAATATCATAGAGTTTCTGAGTTACTGAACCCACCGTATCTTGCGTGGGAAATACATGTACATTGTCATGGTAATCGAGACTGCGTATTGGCGTAATAATCGCTGCAGTACCACAGGCACCCGCTTCAACTAGATGGTCTAATTTGTCGATATATATGTTATCAGACGATATTGTCATTCCCAAGAAATTTTTTGCGATATACTTTAGAGACATATTTGTGATACTTTTTAGGATTGAGGGTGAATTAGGGGTAATATATATGTTGTCTTTGCTAATTCCAAAGAAATTGGCTGCACCAACTTCTTCTACTTTCGTGTGCGTTGAAGGATCAAGGAATAAACAATCATCATAGCCTTTTTTACGAGCAATGTTTTGGGCAAACATACTCGCAGCGTAGTTGCCACCGAGTTTGTATTGTCCCGTACCTTGTGGTGCCACGCGATCATAATTAGAAACCCATAAGTTTACTGGTTTTAATGAGCCGTTGAATAAGGTCTCAACCGGTGTGACAATAACACCAAATAGATAGCTTGGTGAAGGGGTAGGCGCTAAAGTCTCACCAACACCAATCATATACGGTCTGATATATAATGAACCTTCAGATCCGTATTCAGGGACATGTTTTAAGTTCGCTTCTACCGTTTTTACGACTGCTTCAACAAAATCTTCAATGTCTACTTTCGGCATTAATAAATATTCACAAGATGCTTGAAATCTTTTCGCATTTTCATAGGGTCTAAAAATTTGGACTTTGCCATCTTTTCTACGAAATGCTTTTAACCCTTCAAAAGCTTCTTGACCGTAATGCAGAACGGTCGCCATTGTAGGCAGTTCAAGAGAATCTTTGCTGATTAATTTCCCATCGTCCCAAGTGCCATCACGATGATATTGAACATAATTATAATCGGTTTTTGAATATTGAAATTTTAAGTAACTCATATTACCTGCCCTCCTAGTGATTGGCTTGATTATACCATATTATCAAGCAGGTGATTTTTGAAAACGCTTAGTACAGATTGAACGTTTATTGTTGTGTAAACGTAAAATCTTTTGGTAAATTCGGTGAGTTTTTTAAGATCGCAACCATATTTTCCTTTGAGATTGTATAAATATGTTTAATGACAATTTCTTGCTTTCTATCCGCTAAAAAAATACGTTTTATCCCATCATCTTCACTTGATATGAATGCTTTTTCTAACTCCGCGATAAATATTGATTGTGGTTGATAAAATACGCGTTTTAATATGACTTGTTGTTTGGTTATGAGTAAGTAATGGGATTCTGCTATACGTATAACAAAATATACTATGTCCCCTATAAACAATAAAGCAATGAAGATTACCAGCAACCAGAAAAACCAAGTTGGTATTACGCCTCTTGATATCAGCCCAAGAAACAGCAAAAACATCCAACTTAGTGTCGTCATCAAACGAAACTTTTGGAATTTCAATTTTATTCTTTCGTTCATATCCTCATCTCCTATTAAAAACTACTATTAGTCAACCTTCCATTTAGTTTAGTATATCACTTTTTCTCACAATTGCATGAAACCAAATTTTTTGGATATTCCGTATAGCAATGATGGTGCAACTATTTTGATATGTCTTATTATAAATATTCATGGGTTTTACAGAAAACATATACATGCTTGATAACTTTATATTTTTTTATTTACTATGATACAAAAAGGTTTGTGAATATTTACAAAAAAGCCCTTCTCATGAATGAGAAAGGCTTTACTATTACATGGTACCTAGAGCTTTTAGCAACAAGTCCACAATTGATTATGATAAGTTTCTAAAAATCCTTTGCGTTTATATCGCTCATCGTTAAAGGGCATTTGCATAGGTTATACTTTTGCTTTGGCTTTTAATCGTTTTAATGCTCCTATTCCATCTTCTACAAGTGTGCCTGTGAAACTAAATGCTTCATAGGTGAGCGATCGATGAGCTTTAGAATGCTTCAATTGATTTTTAAAAGCTTTTGCCATAGGTAAAGGGCCACACATAAACACATGAGGATGATTTGATAAGTCTAAGTCCTCAATACTTAAAAAGCCTTCTTTATCACTTTCAGTGAAAACAAAATTAAAGTTATCATACTTAGAAGCCACTGATTCAAATAAATCCAAATGTACAGCTTCTTCTTTATTTCTTGCAGAGTAATATAAGGTGATTTTTTCTTTAGGTGCATCCATATTCCTTACATACGATAAAAACGGGGTTATCCCAACGCCTCCAGCAAGCCAAACTTGAGC
>PWOH01000053.1 GCA_003557505.1 Mollicutes bacterium
ACCAAATAGAATACTTAAATAAGGTCTTTTGAATGCATAACTTGCGAGCAATGATACCCCCATGATAATTACTAAAGCGAGATTGCTATAGAATAGGTAAGATCTAAGAGGTAATAACGCTTCGTTTCTAATTGTCTTTAGTACCATAAAATGAAGGGGCAATAAATTAATTGCCCCTAAAATTAAAGTCCATTCAACAAATGATATTTTACTACATTTTTTCATCATTTGATAGTTACATAGATGTAGCTGCAGCAATAGCAATCATATAGAAAATCATCATGACGACACTCATGATTACTGATACTAAAGCACCCATACCAGCTGCTTTGGCATTATTAGGCTTCTCATTCATCCAAACAAGATATAACACTAACCCTGCAACAGGAACACAAAACCCTAATAATCCCCAACCAAATCCTCCAGTATCATCAGGTGCTGGTTGTGGGCGATATTGCGGTGAAGAACCGCCCTGTAAATTAGCCCCGCAATTGGAACAGATTTTTTGACCGGATGAGTATTCATTTCCACAACTTTGACAAAATGGCATTGTTACACTTCCCTTCTCAGTATGATTATAAAATACTATTATTAAGCCGTTTAGTCAATATAATTTATAAAATTAAGCCTTATTTATAATTAGTATGGAAATAGTTCTTGCGTAATAGTGATAGAATTTTTCTAAATAGTCTTACAATTTATAATGTTTATGGTCATAGGTATATATTTTTCCTTCATCAAAATGGTATTATTTAACTAGGAAGGGTGAGGCTTTTATGAAAAAACATCTGATGCTTGAAACACTATTTTCGACGACTGCAGTTATACTCATTATTATTGCGTTTGTATTGGAGAGATTCCTAGGGGAGACAATGATTGTTGTTTCATTATTCGGAATCGCTTTTTTAATAGGAGGATACTATAAAGCACGCATTGGTCTGAAAGATACATTGGCAGAAAAACGTTTAAATGTCGAATTTTTAATGATTGTTGCAGCGTTGGGTGCTTTTATCACAGGAAACTATTCAGAAGGGGCTATCCTGATTCTGATTTTTTCGATTAGTGGTGTATTGGAATCGTTTGCGAATGACAAGAGTGAAAAAGCCCTGAAAGCCTTATTGAATCTTGCACCGGAAACTGCCTTACTTTATGAGAATGGCAGTGAGCGACAAGTTACTTTAGAAGCGGTTGAAAAGGGTCATATATTAATTGTTAAGGTAGGTCAAAAAGTGCCGGTTGATGGTGTGATTACCAAAGGATCTACTGCAGTTGATCAAGCAGCCATCACAGGGGAGTTTGTACCGGCTTATAAACATGAAGGCGATAAGGTTTATGCTGGGGCGATGAATTTAGAAGGAAGTTTTTTAATGGAAGCTTCAAAAAGTGCGGGTGAATCGATTATTCAAAAGATTGTTGCGTTTGTTGAAAAAGCACAATCTGATCATCCTAAATCTGAAACTAAAATTAAACGTTTTGAACGATATTATGTGTACTTTGTTATCGCGTTTGCTTTACTTTTTATGATTGTTCCTCCAATCTTTAACATCATGAGTCAAAGTGAAGCGATTTACCGAGGTATCATAGTCTTAGTTGTTGGCTCACCGTGTGCGTTAGTCGCATCGGTGTCTCCAGCTGTTTTATCAGCATTATCCAAAGCATCAAGACAACATGTGTTAGTCAAAGGTGGCTCAAAATTAGAAACACTGAATGATATAGGGGCGGTAATTTTTGATAAAACGGGAACGATTACTACAGGAGAACCACAAGTAATCGGGATTGAGACCAATGATAGTGATGATACTGAAATTCAAAATATACTCTATACATTGGAGCGTCAATCGAACCATCCACTCGCAAAAGCAATTTGTAAAAGTTTACCTGAGGCGAAGGTTATTGAGCATGTGGAAACCAAAGAAAAACCTGGTCATGGCATGGAAGCTACCATTAATGATTCGCTATGGCAAGTTGGACGTTTTGATGCTGAGATTATTGATTCCATGCAACAAAAACTTACAGAAACGATGGATAAAGGCTATAGTAGTGTGCATATCATTAAAGATGGTAAATTGGTAGGGTATGTATCTTTGAAAGATACTATCAGAAAGCCTGTAAAAGCGATGGTTGAAGCTTTAAGAAGTAAAAACATTCACACCGTTATGGTGACGGGGGATAATGAACGAACCGCTATGAGTATGGCCGAAACCATTGGGGTAGATACAGTACATAGTGAATGTTATCCTGAAGATAAAGCGGATATTCTTCAATCATTGCGTGATAAACACGGAAAAGTATTAATGATTGGAGATGGCATTAACGATGCCCCAGCATTGGCGATGGCTGATGTTGCGATTGCGATGGGAACTGCGACCGATGTGTCATTAGAGACCTCTGATATTGTCTTTATCGATGATAACCTGGAAAATCTAGTCAATGTTTTTGATCTCGCCGTAAAAATGCGATGGATTATTCGTATGAATATCACACTGTCTATTGCTGTGATTGTTTTCT
>PWOH01000087.1 GCA_003557505.1 Mollicutes bacterium
TAGTTGCTGATTTGAATCAATAGTGAGTTCTTTCATAATCATTGATAATGCGCAAATGCGCAATCCCCTTTCTATGTGAATAGTACTTATAATAAAAAAGAGGGTCGAAACCCTCTTTAATTATTATCTGTTATCTGGTTGATAACGCATTTTAACTTGGAAATCTTTGATACACTCATAAACATCAAAACCTTGCGAAAAGTACAGATTAAATGATGAAATATCCATTTTGAAAATACTTAAGAACAATGGCTTACCATAGTTTACTGATAAATCTTTCATGTAATCAACAACAATTTGTCCTAATGATTTTTTCTCGTAATCTTCAAATAAGAAGAAGTCATTGACTTCAATGTGTTTTGAATCTTCTTGAAGATACACATATCCTAGGTGTTTTTCATCTTTGTAGATACGATGATATGACGAAATATTTGATTCAATTTTCTTTTTAATTTCGGGAAGTTTTGTCTTGCGGGTTTTTACATCAAGGACTTCGAAGCGGTCAATTAATTTGACACTCATCTTGTAAATTGATTCAATGTCTTCATTTGTGCATGGTTTCAGAGTGATTGATTCTTTGTTTTGCATATCAAGATCCTCCTTGGGATTCTCATAATTGTAGTTCAGGCCCCTCCCAATAACACATTTCATCATAATAATTTAGTAATTAAAATTATGTTAAATACTTTATATTGTCAATTTTACCTTAAATTATGAAAATTTTAAAGGTTTTTTGAAAATTTCAATTCACTAAAAAAAGCCATACCCCAACAAATGTATTGTTAGAATATGGCATTTCTCTTCAAATGGTGACCCGTACGGGATTCGAACCCGTGAATGCTAGCGTGAAAGGCTAGTGAGTTGAACCGCTTCTCCAACGGGCCAATAATGGCGGAGTAGGAGGGATTTGAACCCTCGCGCCGGTCGCCCGACCTATACCCTTAGCAGGGGCACCTCTTCAGCCAACTTGAGTACTACTCCGTTTAGCGCTACTATATAATAATATATTTCCAATAGGCTGTCAACTCATTACACAGCACTTTTTATTTTACATAGCGGTTAACGTTTACATTGTGTAGCCCCTATTGACAATTAGGGGAGTCTAGAAGTATAATATCGCTAAATCGATGAGAAGCCTTGATATTATCTTTGCACATTTTAAGCGAACCGATGATGGTGTGAGATTGGTTGATGCTGGTAATATCAAAAACCCTTCATAGAGGAAGCAGAAATCCCTAGGAGAGTAGACCTTCCCGGCATAAACCGTTATCTTTTTAAGTGCCGTGAAAACGGAACAAAGGTGGTACCGCGACACAGTCGTCCTTTTTATTAAGGATGATTTTTTTATTTTAAGAGGTGATTTTTATGTATCAAAGTAAACTCAGTGTCATTGAAACAGAAGAAGCGATCAAAACCATCAAAGACTCCTTTGAAGTCAGACTTTCAGCATCTTTGAATTTGCGCAGAATATCAGCACCACTATTCGTTGAGACATCCAGTGGCCTAAACGATCATTTAAATGGGGTTGAAAAGCCTCTGGTTTTTACCCACGACAAACATTCAATCGAAATCGTTCAATCACTCGCAAAGTGGAAACGCGATGCGCTGCATCGTTATGAATTTGATGTAGACAGCGGACTTTATACCGATATGAATGCGATAAGACCTACAGAAACATTAGATGAAACCCATTCTATATATGTTGATCAATGGGACTGGGAAAAAGTCATTCATTCCACTCAGCGTACCATTGACTATCTTCAAAAAACCGTTTCAACCATCTATAAAGTGTTTTTAAGTCTAGAAAACACGCTACTATCACTCTATCCCCAGTTAAATAAAAAACTACCAGATACGTTAACGTTTATCGACGCTGAGCGTTTGCGTCAACGTTATCCCGACCAACCTCCCCATATTAGAGAAAAACTGATTACAAAAGAAAAAAAGGCAGTATTTGTACAAAGAATCGGGCACCCTCTTGGTGATGGCAGGTCACACGACCAAAGAAGTCCTGATTATGATGATTGGCATAAAAACGGTGATCTTTTGTTTTGGCATGCACCCATTCAAGATGTACTGGAAATATCATCAATGGGGATTCGTGTTGACGGGGAAACGCTCAAAAAACAATTACAAACCTATGATGATTGGCCCACGTCTTCATTTCATAAAAAAATCATCAATGATACCTTGCCCTTAACCGTCGGGGGTGGAATTGGTCAAAGCCGCGTTTGCATGTTTATACTGGAAAAACAACATATCGGTGAAGTTCAAGCTACTTATTGGCCCGCGTCCATCCGTAGACAGTGTGAAAAACTTAATATACCGTTATTATAAAAATAATAGGAGACTCAAAACTGAGTCTCCTTTAAAATAGCTATTTCCCAGGTTCAACCATGGATAATTGTAAACGACTGCGGTTAAGATCCACACCGACAACCCATACATCCACAACATCTCCGACTTTCACTACATCTAGGGGATGTTTGACAAACTGTTTAGTCA
>PWOH01000038.1 GCA_003557505.1 Mollicutes bacterium
AGCCCACGATTATAGTTTGCACGATGATATCCAAATCCTTATTCCGATGTATAAAGGCATTAGTGGCATCGATGAGGTCAATTCTTTCATCCAATCGCACTATAACCCCAACGATTCCAAGACCATGGAATACGGCGACAAAACTTTTAAAATCAATGATAAAGTCTTGCAACTCCAAAATCGAGCTGAAGAAGGCATCATGAACGGTGATCAAGGAAGGATAATCAGTATTGATGAAGACAAAGGCGTGCTTTTTGTTGACTTCTTCGGTCAGGAAGTGACCTATAAACGCAGTGAGCTTGATCAATTGACACTGGCTTATGCGATGAGTATCCATAAATCACAGGGAAGTGAGTATCGTCTCGTTATTCTTCCACTTTTTAGACGTTTTTCTATCATGCTGAAACGTAAACTGATTTATACCGCCATTACCCGTGCGAAAGAAACATTAATTATGGCTGGAGAAATCAAATTACTTGAAACCGCAATTCATCATCTTGAGGATTCGCGCACAACGATGTTGCGTATTAAACTTACCGATGAACAAATCTCGAGCAGTCGAGAAAAAGCAATGGAAACCATCTTAGCCAATTTCAACGAACCCGCTGCCATCAAAATTAATGATCCAGAAATTCCGTTCGATACCCTCGGAGAAGATTTAAAGGGCTTAACCCCCTATGACTTTTTAGATTAAAAACCTTCCCACATTTTAACTGTGTGGGAAGGTGTTTTTATTTGCTTACTTAAAAGCTAAGAATCCATCATCTGTCAGTACAGTAGAACCGTTAATTGCAACCGATTCATCACTGAATAAGAAGCGTACGACATAAGCGATTTCATCGGCTTCAAGTAATTTACCACGCATATGGGCGCCTTTTAAGGCTTCAAGCATTTCCTCAGGTGCCGCTTCTAAAATCGCGGTTTTTGTAAAGCCAGGCGCTACGCCAACAACACGTATTCCATGTGGGGTCATGGCTTGAGCACCCGATTTAGTCAGCGAGACGACTGCGGCTTTTGCGGCATTATAATGGGCACTACCAGCCGCACCGATAAACCCATAAATTGATGCAGTATTCACAATGACACCATTTTTAATGCCTAAGTCTTTCATCTTGTTGCCAGCGTAATACATTCCGTAATATACACTGTTTTGGTTTACGTTAATCATGGTTTGATAATCTTCGGGCTTTAATTCTAAGAATGGGGTCATTGCACCGATTCCAGCGTTGTTAAACATACCATGGAGTGTCGAGAATTTCTCAACCGCAAAATCAACGAGGGCTTTGACTTCCTCTTTTTTAGAGACATCTGTTTTCATAAAGTACGCTTCTGCACCAAGTTTTTTTACTTTATCCAACACTTCTTTTCCAGCTTTTTCGTTGATGTCAGACACAATAAGCTTTGCGCCTTGTTCAGCCAGTTTATAGGCCGATTCACGTCCAATTCCGCTTGCGCCTCCGGTAATGATTATGACTTTGTCTTTAACCATACTGCAATACCTCCCTTAAATTTTCAAGGTTTCCCTTGTAGGCATATTATAGCAAGCATCTTTAAAAATGTGAACGTTTTCACACCTAAACAACCAATAAAATATCATTTATGAATGTTTAATGTAGGAAACTTGTTTTCATAAATACAAATAATAACAAACATCCAAAAGATGATTAATGAGGGTATCATCCATAACACGACAAATGTATGAAAGTTTAAGAGACTATGGTTTCCAAAAACCATATGGATGATGCGAAAAACCAACACACTAATCTCACTCGCAGTATAAAGGATTGCCACGAAAATTAAAGGTTTTAAAGAATAAGGTAATTTGTACAAATAATAACTAATTACCCCCAGTAAAAGCCAACTGATAAGTCAAGGAATTACAGTTAGTTGATCGCCTATAAAAGGGGGACCGCCTAGGGTGGTGAGTGTTGAGGATATCCATAATCCCCGGTACATTAAGAAAAATATTGCCCCAGTAACAATTAGCCAAATCAGTTTTGGCCGCGTCTCAAACAATAAAGTAAAAACAATGAATGATAATGGAATAATAAAAAACTGAAAAATCGGATTAATTTGGAGTCTAACTACCGGTGAATAATAGTAGACATAGCCAAAAATTGAAACGATAGTATAAAAAATGGCGTAACGATAGAGAAATCTACCAAGATATCCCCTCATGTTTTCCCTCCTCATACATTCTAATTTCATGATATATGATAAATACGTACTTATCAATACTCCGAGTTAAGGAATATATTTAAGATAAAATTAATACATCCTTGCATTCGTTATAGAGTGCATATGATATAATACAGCTACTTAAAGGGAAAGCGTGTGATGGTAGCGATGAAAACCAACATTATTAAACATCTACTCGTATTAACAAGTGTAATCACACTTGTTTTTGCTGCGTTACAATCACCGCTCTCGGCTGGCCAAAATAGCGCACAACACTCAAATGAAAGTGTCGATGTGCTTATTACGTTTGAACATAGTAAACGTC
>PWOH01000132.1 GCA_003557505.1 Mollicutes bacterium
AAGGAGAGCCTATGAAAGAAAAAGAAATGTATCCAATTATTAAAAATCATCTTGAGTCCATGGGCTTTGAAGTAAAAGCCGAAATCAACGATATCGATATTATGGCCGTTAAAGATAATCGGTCATTATTAATCGAAATGAAACAATCTTTTTCATTATCATTAATTTATCAAGGCATTGAACGTCAAAAACTCTCAGATAATGTCTACCTTGCAATATTAAAACCAACTGACAAGGTCTTAAATTCAAGGAATTTCAAAGAGAAAAAGACAATTACAAAGCGACTGGGTTTAGGGCTGATTATGGTAGATGTAAAATTAAAACAACTTACCTTTTTAATCGATCCTGCACTGCCAAAAAAACTCAAAGATCATAAAAAAAGAAAAGCTTTAAACAAAGAGTTTTTATTACGTGAGACCGCACTAAATGAAGGTGGAATCACACGGACAAAAATAATCACGGCTTACCGTGAACTTGCCCTGAAAATTCTTGATTTTCTGAAAGATGAACCCCAACAACTTAAAGACATTGTCCGTCATACCGATCAAGTGAAAGCCACTAGAGTATTAATCGATAACCATTACGGCTGGTTTAAAAGAGTTTCACGTGGAACATATACTATATCAGCTGAAGGTAAACAAGCATTAACCACCTATGAAGACTTTATAAAGGAATTAAGTACTTCTTCCAATTAAAAAGGCGCAGTGTTAACTGTGCCTTTTTAATGCTGTTTCTTCAAATTAATAATCGATTGTTGGACATCTACTACCCATATCATATGTGTAAAATCATGTTTTTCGGAAGGGATTAAATACGTTGGTTCTCCGAATATTTTACGCCAAATCTGTTTCGATGATTCTATGATTGAATCAAAGCAAACTGTATCCACCTTTTGTTCTTTTAAAGCTTCTAATATATGCACTAAGAGAATCTTCCCATATCCTTTTTTCTGATAGATTGGGTCAATATAAAGTGAACCTATTTCTACCATATCAATTAATGCATTATTGGTTCGGCGTAAAATGCCGCGATTAGGGGGTGTACCATAAGCAATCGTGCCAACAAGTTCATCTGCTTTATAAGCTACATAAAAGGTTGATGTCTTCTTTTTAAATGCTTGATCAAACTGATTCATTTTAAAATCGAGTTCATCCAAAGGATTATGGTAAGCATCCATGCCTTCTTTTTTAAAGGCATGATCTATGACATCTTTCCATAGTGTTTCAATGTTCGCACGGTCTTCAATATTTGCTTCACGAATCGTTAGTTGTTCTTTTGACATGTTATACCTCCTGGGGTCAATCGTATTTACTTGTTCAATTTAGAGCCTAATATTCAGGGGTTAAAGTATTGGTACTTAATAAGGGTATCATTTAAAATCTATTTTCGTAAGATTTTTTCCATTTTTTTGCCTTTTGCAAGTTCATCTACCAATTTATCCATATAACGAATCTCTTGCATTAAGGGTTCTTCAATAGTTTCAACACGCACCCCACATACAATGCCCTTGATAAGTTTTCTGGCGGGATTGAGTTTTGGGGCTTCATTGAAAAAATGTTCAAAATCAGTGTCTTTAGATAACTGTTTTTCAAAGATTTCTTGTGAATAGCCTGTGAGCCAACGAATAACAGTATCAAGTTCACTTTTACTGCGACCTTTGCGCTCGACTTTATTGATATAATGAGGATAAACTTTACTAACACTCATTGTATAGATTGGATGTGTTTTCATAAATACCTCCACCAAATTTATACAATCATTATAACAAATTTAAATCTAATCAACACCGTTATAACCTTCCCAAAATAAAAATGCGTGCTATGAGTTATCAAAGCACGCATTTTGTAATTTAATCTTTTTGATAGACACGAACGTATTCAACTTCCATCAAGACCGGATCATCAAATAAATCATCGGGTGGTAATACACCACCATCAAATGTCCCGCCAATGGCTAAGTTTAATAGAAGATAGAAGTCTTGGTCGAATGGTGCTGGGAATGAATGTCCATCAGTATACCAAGAAGTACTTTGTTTAATCAATACATCGTTAACATACCAGCGAATTTCGCCTTCTTCCCATTCAATCGCATATACATTAAAATCTGCAATACTCTTTCCACTTGGAAAGTTATACACTTCATGGGTGTGTGTATTATCAGGCCATGCACCGCCAAAGTGTAGGGCTGCGATGGATTGATTTGGGTATGCGCCTTTAGCTTCCATGATGTCTATCTCACCTGAGGCTGCCCAGCCTCCATACACATCATCTTGCGGCATCATCCAATAAGCAGGCCAAAGCCCTTCGCCTACCGGTAATTTAATCTTCGCTTCGAAACGTCCATAAGTTTGATGGAAGGTTGGTTTAGTATATAGACGTGCGGAGGTATAATTCATTCCGCCGTGTGATTCTTTGTGGGCTTCAATAATTAACCGTCCATCTTCAACACGAGCATTTTCTTCTCGGTAATACTGTGCTTCATCATTGCCCCAACCATCAAGACCATAATCTTGACCAGTTCCTGTTTGAAAGCCCCATCTGTTTAAATCGACACCTTGAGCATTTACGTTATCACCTTCACCGCTGAATTCATCACACCATGTAATCACGTAATCGCCAATCTCAGGATTGCCACATTCTTCTAAGGATACTTGGGTATTATCATCACTGGCTTCAACGTTTATTACCCTTATCGCCGTAAAGTCTAATACTTCATAAACAATCACAAACTCACCAGCAATAGTTACTATACCATTGGATAAGCCAAGTTGACTAAGCCCTTGAATCTCAATAGACTCAGTGATATCATTCCCTTCTTCATCAACTGCGCTAATACCTTCGTAAGGATCAAAAGAATCCCCAACCGCTAAAGAAATATCTTCTACACCATGTATGCCTGGTTCACTTACACTTTCACAGGCATAAAGGGTAAAGATAATTAAAAAAACTACCATTAATTTTTTCATTGAACTACTCCATAACCATATATTTAAAAACCGGTTTCGTTTATTATTATATCATAAAAACGCTTATATAATTAACAATGTTTTGTAAGTAAATTTTCCTTTTTATCATAGTCTTAATTATGTGGTTATTTAAAATTACGTGGTATTTTTACAATTAACCTTATATAATTAACTTAATCTATGTAGTGAGGATGGTGATGTGGCATGAAGAAGACGTTAAAATTCATGATGATATTTTTAGTGTTATTTTTAATTGGTTGTGGTGGCTCATCCTATGACCACGCCGATGATGTCGGTAAATACATGGGGAGCGGAGCACTAATGGTTCGTAGTTCAGAGGGCAGTAATGATTTTTGTTTTCTGAGAAGTGAGTTTGATTCGGTGCGCACATCACTACGTACAGATTATGATGATGTTGTTGAGATGCGCGTTTATTATTTTCTTGAGTTTGAGAAAAATGATAGCTTAGGCTATGCGGTAATTAGTCTTTCATTTTCACATCCAACAGAACAAGTCGATGTAAAACCCGCTGAGAATGATTGGGTTATAACCATTACCTATGACCTAGAAGAATTTGAAACTATGAAACTTGAATCCATTGCGGCACTTGATAGATTTCAAGATCAATCAGAAGCACTAGCACAAGCATTAAGAGACGCAGATGAAGACATTGATTTCAACCTATCTAGAAGTACAGGAGAATATGATGTCTATCAGGTATATGAGTTTGTGGATGAGGCCAGTGCAGTAATAAACTAAAGTTACCTTATACTTTTACGAGGAGATTTACGATGGACAATAACCACTATATTGATGCAAACAAAAAAGCTTGGGCAACTTTAGCCCAAGCACATTATAAACATTATCAGAAGTTAATTGCGAATAATGCACTAACATTAAATCCAATTGTAGCATCAGAACTTGGTGATATAAAAGGAAAAAAGGTATTACATTTGCAATGTAATACGGGGGCAGATACTATTTATTTAGCGCAAAAAGGCGCACAAATTACGGGCGTTGATATTGTTGAGGAAAATATCGAATGTGCCAAGAAACTTGCGAAAAGTGCGAATGTTGATGTGCGATTCATCGCATCAGACATATTGAAACTATTAAAAGTTCATCAAGAGCAATATGATCTTATCATTACCACCGATGGGGTTTTAGGGTGGATTCCTGATTTAACAAAATGGGGCGAAGTCGTTTCAACACTGTTAAAACCAGGCGGATTAGTTTATATTCATGATGGGCATCCTTTTATGTTAGTATTCGATGAAGCCGCCCTTGATCAGGGAAAACTCAATATTAAGTATCCTTACTTTGACTTAACACCTGATGAGGATGAACAAATTGGCGGATACGCCTCTTCTAGTCAAAAAGCAACTAATTATTATTGGGGACACAGTTTTGAGACCATTTTTGAAGGCCTCCTGAGAAACAAACTAAACCTTGTTTATTTTAAGGAACATCCTCGCTGTGTACCAGGAATGGGTGGGTCTACTAAAGACAATAATGGACTTAGTTATTATCCTGAACTGGATGGAAAACTTCCTTTGGTATTTTCTCTTAAAGCTCAAAAACCAAAATAATACCAAGTATACTTAGGAAACAGTCTATATTCTGAATCATTCAGGGTTGGATTGTTTTTTTATTTCAATAAGATTATAGGTGGTATGAGACACGATGTTTCATTGTAATTTAAAGGTATTATGTTTATAATTAATACTTGAAAAGCAGTTGTTTCATTGCTTAAAAATAATAAAGGGGTGCTATATGCCAATCATTACAAATGTTAGAACAATACTCACCGCGCCTGAGGGAATAAACTTGATTGTAGTAAAAGTAGAAACCGATCAAGAAGGGCTTTATGGTTTAGGATGTGCAACATTTGCCTACCGTGAACAAGCGGTAAAAAGCGTGGTTGATGATTATTTAAAACCATTGCTTTTAAACAAAGATGTCCACAAGATTGAAGATTTGTGGCATTTGATGCATTACAATGCTTATTGGCGCAATGGCGGCATTACGAACAATGCCATCTCAGGTGTTGATATGGCCTTGTGGGATATCAAGGGAAAGATTGCTGGATTACCTGTTTATGATTTACTTGGCGGGAAATCTCGTGAAGCAGTCCCAATATATCAACATGTCAATGGTAAAACATTAGATGAGATTGTTACAAAGATTGAAACCCTGCAAAAACAAAATGTCAAGCATGTTCGTATTCAATGGGGATTATATGGTGGAATCGCGCAAAACCTCAATACACCACCAAATTCACAAGACGGTGTTTATGGAGATCCCAAACAATACATGAACGATACCATTAAAATGTTTGACCATATCCGCAGTCACTTTGGAGATGGGATTGAATTAATTCATGATATTCATGAACGTTTAACACCATCAGATGCTATTTATCTTGCAAAGCAACTTGAAAAATACCGTTTATTTTACTTAGAAGACCCCCTACCGATTGAACAAGGGGCATGGTTACGTCAACTAAGAGCGCAAACATCAACACCAATTGCGTTTGGAGAACTTTTTAACAATCCTCATGAATGGCATTATCTTTTAACTGAAAGACTCATTGATTTCATACGCGTTCATATTAGCCAAATTGGTGGGCTGACTCCAGCGAAAAAATTGGCCGTATTTGCCGAACAATTTGGAATACGTACGGCATGGCATGGACCAGGTGATGTTTCACCTGTAGGGCATGCGGCCAACGTACACCTCAGCTTACATTCCCATAATCTAGGTATTCTTGAATGGTGTGGGTTTTCCGAGGTAATGCGAAAGGTTTTCCCTGGATTACCAACGGTTAAAAACGGTTATTTATATGCCAACAATAAGCCTGGATTAGGCATTGATATTGATGAAGACTTAGCCAAAAAATATCCCGCAAAAACATCCGTCACCAAATGGACACAAACCAGACTCCCTGATGGAACACTGAGTACTCCTTAATGACTATTCAAAAAACTGCCTTCATCACTGGCGCAAGCCATGGCATTGGAAAAGGGATAGCATTACGGTTGGCTGAGGCTGGATATGATATTGCATTTACCTACTACACCGAACGAGTAGACGCAGAAGCACTTCAAGCAAAAATACAGGCAATGAATCAACGGTGTTTCTTTTATCAAGCGAGCTTAGAAGAAAAAACCGTTGCTGAGCATGTTACAAAGCAGGCCATAAAAGATTTAGGGAAACTGGATGTATTGGTCTGTAATGCAGGGAAAACGAAATTTACAAGTATACTTAATGTTGAACCTGATGTCATCGATTTTTTATATCACCTAAATTATCGTAGTTATCTTTTATGTACCAAAGTTGCTTCCAACCATATGATCGAACACAACATTAAAGGCAGTATCATTTACATATCCTCAACAAGAGGCATGCGTGCTTATGATAATGATGTCATCTATGGTTCCTTGAAAGCCGCACTTAACCGCGCGGTTGAATCTTTGGCTCTAGAGCTTGCGGATCATGAAATTACCGTAAATGCGGTCGCACCAGGCGCAACCGCAATCAACGATGATTATACGGATGAAGCACTTAAAAAAGGCCATCTTAGTACCCTAGTTCCATTAAAAAGACGGGGCAAGCCAGGAGATATTGCTGGGTTAGTTAATTACCTTATTTCAGATGAAGCTTCTTATATAACAGGAGAAACCATTAAAGTCGATGGAGGCTTAATATTATATGGTCCTGATGAACGACCCAAGGAGGATTAAATCAATGAATATTTCTGTACTCACAGACGGTCTTAAATTTCCAGAAGGTCCTGTCGTCACACCAAAAGGCAACATCTATTTTGTTGAACTTTTAGGTGGATGCATCACTGAATATAAACGTGACACTCACTCAATCACACGATTTGATGTCGGCGGGGCACCCAATGGATTAATGGTAAAAGATGATGAGACATTATTGTTTTGTGATTCTAAAGAAAATGCCATCCGTTCATTAAATGTTAAAACAGGAAAAACAAAAACAGTGGCTGACAGTGTAAATGGTGAACCATTGCATGCACCAAATGATCTTACACAAGATGATGAAGGCAATGTATTATTTAGCTGTCCAGGCGGATCGCAAAATGAGCCTATCGGTTACATGTGTGCCATCGATAAAAATAATATGGTCTCAGTGATTGCAAAAGACATGTATTTCCCGAATGGATTACTACTGATTAATGATGAGAAAAATATTATTATCAATGAAACGTGGCAACACCGTTTATTGATTGGTGATTGGAATAAAAAAACACTGAAAATTGAAAATGTTCGTCCCTTCTACACCATAGGAGGCGTTGCGGAACCAGATGGACTTACCTTATCAAAAGATGGACTCATTTATGCGGCGGTTTTCAATACTGGGAAAGTTTGGGTTTTTGATAAATCAGGGACACTGAAAAATCAAATTGAATTACCTGGAAACCAGCCTACCAACCTTTGTTTTGACACGTTTGGTGAGCTTGGGTTATTAGTGACAGAAACTGAAAAAGGCACATTATTATCAATCATATAACACTATTTAAAAACCAAGACAATTCCCATTGTCTTGGTTTTTTATTTTGTACAAATTTTTTATCGTTGAACGCGTCCTGAAGCATCGCCAGCTAACAAGGTTTCTACTTCATTTAAACTCACAAGATTTTGATCGCCAGGAATGGTGTGTTTTAATGCACTGGCTGCAGTCGCAAAGTTTAGCGCTTCTTCATTGGATTTTTTACTAATCAAACCATATATAAGTCCGGCCGCAAAACTATCGCCACCACCAATGCGATCAACAATCGGGGTGATATCGTAGGTATTACTATGATAAGACTTTTGACCATCATGCATGATAGCACGCCACTTGTTGTGGGTTGCACTCAGACTTTCACGAAGTGTAGTGACTGCAAACTTAAAATTATAATCTTTAATCATCTGTTTTAAGGTGGTTTCATACTCTTCACTAGCGAGTTTACCTTTTGTAACATCTGAACTCTTATGGGCATAACCAAGAATGTTTTTAGCATCCTCTTCATTTCCAATACAAACATCAACATATTCCATTAACGGTTGCATGACACTTTGTGCTTGTTTGGTCGTCCATAATTTCTTGCGATAGTTCAGATCCACACTGATGGTAACACCATGGTCTTTAGCAACCTTGCATGCCATAAGGATGATTGCACTGGCCTTATCACTTAAAGCCGGAGTGATACCACTCCAGTGAAACCATAAGGCATCCTTGAAAATTGCATCAAAGTCAAAATCGTTTATATCCGGTTGGCTTATCGCACTATTTTCACGATCATAAATCACTTGACTCGGACGCATGCTTACGCCATTTTCCAAGTAATAAATGCCCATTCTCCCAGCACCTTTCACCATATGGTCTGTGTGAACACCAAACTGTCTTAAGTGGTTAATCGCAGATTGTCCGATAGCATTGTCAGGTACTTTGGATACATAATATGATTCATGGCCAAATAAAGCGAGACTTGTGGCGACATTCGCTTCTCCACCACCATAAACGACATCGAAATGTTTTGCTTGAACAAAACGTTGCTTATCTGGGGCAGATAATCGTAACATTATTTCACCGAGTGTAATGATTTTAGCCATTATGACAACTCCTTTATTGCATCGTTATAACGTTTTGCTGCTTCAGTAATTTTATCAAAATCATTGTCTTTTTGATACTTTGTCAGGGCACTGCCGATGCCAATAATATCAGCGCCAGCCTTAAACCATGTTTTTAAATTATCTAGGTCAACACCACCGGTAACCATTACCCCAATATTTGGAAGTGGAGCTTTAATGTTTTTGATGAATGAAGGATTAAAGTGACTGCCTGGAAATAATTTAACGATGTTTGAATGATGCTGCATCGCATTCATCATTTCCGTTACGGTCATGCAGCCGGGAATATATGGAATATTGTGTTCATGACAATATATAGCAGTTTCCCTATCAAAGCCAGGGGATACTATATACTCTGCACCATGATCAATCGCCTTTTTACACATCTCAACATTGAGTACTGTCCCTGCCCCGATTAAAATCTCTGACTTAAATTCTTCTTTTAACCGTTGAATCAACGTTTCTGCTCTGGGGACACTAAAGGTTATTTCGATTGCCACTATTCCGCCTTCTAAAACCGCTTTTGCGGTTTTATATCCTTGTGCTTCACTATCTGCTCTAATAACCGCAATTAACTTCTTTTCTTTTAATTGATTAAGTATGTGCAACCAAATCACCTCGATATTAGAATAATGTTTCACGTTAAATAACACCGTAATTATAACGTGATTATAACTAAATAACAATAATCCTAGGTAATATCAACATACTAAATGCGTTATATATCATGACAAAATAATGCGCAACTGCATATAATCCATATCTGTTTCATTCTTGTGCTAAACTAAATATATAAAGCAAGTGAGGTGGTTGAATGGATCCGCAAACCGCGATCAGTATCATTATCATTGCTGTTATATCCTTTATGCTATCAATTATTATTACACTAATACTAAGAAAAATACATCGAAATCTTGTCTTCATCCTTCCTGTTTCTCTGACCTTATTTACAGCCTATTTAGCAACATATATTTTCAGTGGTGAAGGTGGCTTAGGGGCAATTTTCTTAGTTGGATTTATGGGTATTTCAGGTATTGCAGCGATTATGTCATGGATTGTTGCACTGTACAGTTATTTTAATACGTATTCAAAGGATCATCCACAAGATGTCGAATAAAATAGAAGTCTCCAAAAAATAGGAGACTTCTATTTTATTTAAAGATAATTCATACATAATTTTACTAAAGTTTATCAATAACAACCAACCAATCATCTGGGTCATCGATATCACCTTTTTGAATCCCTGTTAAAATATCATAGAGTTTCTGAGTTACTGAACCCACCGTATCTTGCG
>PWOH01000100.1 GCA_003557505.1 Mollicutes bacterium
CAATTTCATCCTTTAGCCGTTCCTCAAAGAGTTCGCCGAAAAGCTGGATCTCAATATCAAGGTTTTGAGCCTTTATCATCTTAGCGAGCTTAATAAGATGATCTATCCCTTTGGTCTCCCGCACCTGCCCGATATAGAGCAGCTTCATTTTCCCATCCATATTAAATGAACCGGCAGTTTTAGGTGTAGTCTTCGGGCGTGATGTCGGGAACCACTCTGCACCCTCAATTTCAAACTCCTCCCCGGCTCGTCTTACCATCGATTTTGTTTGAAGCATCAGCGTGTTTCTGCTGTAGCACTCAATAAGCTTCTTTTTAAGAATACGGTTCTGCTTTTGCAGATGATCGAGATGTTGGCCACCAAAAACCCGTATAAACAGTTTTGACCCTGTTTTACGTGCAAAAAAATCCAGAATGAAAGCGTAAACCATTGCACTATTGTCAGATGCATGCAGCGAAATAGTACTGCCCCTGCCGATTGTACGGGCAAACAGGTAGACATACTTCAACAATAAAAATGCTCTCATCAGCGAATAATTTCCACCGGGCATATCGATACAGGTGTACTTTATACCGCGACGATCCAGTTCATCAAGCAGGTGGTTAAATGAAACATTTGCACCACCTTTTATCCCGGTTTTCGGGCCGATGAGTATTAGTTTTTGAGATTGCAACGATCTATTCATTGGTACCACTAACTCTTATTTTGTTCGTCCATGAGCTGTCTGATCAATGTTATATACCTAGATGCGGATTTCTCCGAGGAAAAGTCTGTCGCTCGAGATTTCAGACGTTCGCTGTCATGGTTTGAATTCATCGCCGTTAGAATAGATTCAGCCATTTTTTCTGCGTCTCTTGGCGGAGTTAATATTCCCCACTTTCCGGCTTCAAGAATTTCAGCAGGACCATTCGGGCAATCCGTGCTCACAACCGGGCATCCGCAACCGAGTGCCTGAATTAATGTGCCCGGCAACCCTTCATAGTCAGATGATAATACAAACAGAAACGCACGCGACAAGTAAGAGAAAGGGTTCGACACAAAACCGGGAAGTTTTACATGGTTCGAAAGATTCAGATCCATAATAAGATCGTTGAGGACCTCCGTATGATCCGGATCCAATTGTTTATCACCAAGGATGACCAATCGGGCATCTTTATGCTCTCGGACCTTTGCAAATGCTTCAATTAACATTTTATGATTTTTGAGCGGGACAATTCTTCCTACAGCTAAAATAACAGGTTTTTCGGGATCATCGAACCAACTGTCACCGGTCGGCTCTTTACAACGTTCAGTAATTGAGTCGTCGATAACCGGATTATGTATCGCCGTAATACTGCTTTCCGGCAGGTTGTATGCAGCTGTCATATCTTTTTTTACGCCCTCTGAAACCGCAACGTAATGATCGGCAAAACGGTACCCTGTTTTGTAGAAAAATGTGGATACCGGATTGATACCGGAATATTTACGGCTCGGAGTGCTCGCTTCCCTCATGATGATCAACGGCCTTTCAGTTAGTCCCAATGACGCATAACCAAGAACTGAATTCACGTGAGGTTGTGTTGAGATCACCGCATCAAACAGATTTTTTTTCAATACTTTACGAATATCAGTTACAACCGATTTCACCCCTTTTACGGCGTTCAGGTTACGAATCTGCACACCGGGCAGCAGATCATCCAGAAAAGGACCTGTTTTGTTTACAAGCAAAAGTTCAACGGCTGCACCGGCTTTATGCAGTGCGTTAGCAAGCTGAACCATCATTTTTTCCGCACCACCGCTGTTTAGTGTGCCGACAAGCAGAGCCACCTTTAGATCATTCGGTTTTGCAGAGTTCAATTCTATTATCTACTATTGATTTACAAAAAATGCTTTTGGTTAACATAATAAATAACGGGGTCTGTTTGAATATTCCTTTTCCCTCAATAAACATTGCTTCTCTGAAGTACATTTTTGTGCCGGTTTGTATTCTTTCAGTATTACTTTTTATGGGTTTCTATCCGTTAAATGAGGGAAAGAACCAACTACCGGCATTTCCGGGAGCCGAGGGGTTTGGAGCATATTCGGAAGGCGGTCGGGGCGGTGATATCATCAAAGTAACAAACCTGAACGACAACGGGCCCGGAAGCCTCAGAGAGGCCGTTAACAGTGAAGGGCCGAGAATCATAGTATTTGAAGTTGCCGGCACCATTACACTTGACTCCACCTTAACACTGTCAAATCCTTACATCACCATTGCGGGACAATCTGCTCCGCCGCCGGGAATTACCATTCGAGGTGAACAGGTGAAAATAGAGACCAACAATGTTGTCATTCGTTTTATAAGATTCAGGCCCGGAAATTATAATGAACGTCGCCCGGAGGGAACCGACTGGAATGGAATGGACGCCGTTGATATCGGGAAAGAAGATTCAGATGAGGTACACGACATCATCCTCGATCACTGCTCATTCAGCTGGGCAACGGATGAAAATATTGGTATTTGGTATTCAAGCCGAAATGTAACTATTCAAAATTCCATCATCAGCGAACCGCTACACCTGTTCCCGGAACATGAACAGTACCCCTATCCCGGACAAGGTCTGTTAATCGGTTTAAATTCCACCAATATCTCTATTCTGCGAAACTTTTTTGCACACAATTATGAGCGCCACCCTTACATGAATGCCAATGGACAGCTCGATTTCCGAAATAATATTATTTACAACGCGGGTCAACGAGTCGCTCATTTTCAAAATGCCGCCGGCAAAAAACAGACCGTAAATTTTGTGCATAATTATATCAAACCGGGTTACGACAGTCGCTATGATGCAGAAGTAGAGATCCGCAGAACTTCGAAATCAAGAATGTTTAACGGAAAACTGTTTATTGAAGGCAATATTTCGGAGGGTCGTCCGAATATCGTAAATCATGATAATTGGGGTATGGTTATTGATCAGGAGGAGCGTTTTGCTTACCCCGATACGATCCGCTCTGATATCGAATTTTCCACAGTTGAAACAAACACTCTGCCGGCAAATGAGCTAATGGAGAAAATTCTACCCTCCACAGGTGCCTTTCTTCCTGCCCGGGACCCTATTGACGATCGTTTATTATATGATGTAGCCAATGAGACCGGTAGATTAATATCTACCCCTTCTGATGTATTTGGATGGGTCACTAAAGAGGAGGTATACCGTGAGATAGATCCCCAAAAAAGCTGGCAAACTACTTTCAATATAGACCTGTCTAATCCTGACGAAGCCCATGCTGATTTTAATAATAACGGATATACAAATATTGAAGAATTTTTAAATGGTACAAATCCACGCAAAGATGAATCAGGTCGATGGATTACGGATATATATACCCCTACAGGCAGTTCAGGAGGTGTAGGCATATTTTCATCTGGCGATATTAATTACCAACCTCATGGTTTTAAAGTACATCAAAATTACCCCAATCCATTCAGCGACCGTACGACTATCCAGATTTCTGTTGATGAAATTGATACGTACAAACTTGAAATTTTTAATGTGATTGGACAGCGGGTAGACCTGCTTCTTGAAAGCAGACTTCATCCGGGAGACTATGAAATGCGCTGGAATGCTGAAAGATTACCGTCGGGGATCTATTTTATCCGCCTTTCCAGCTCAGATGATTTTCAGGTAAATAAAACTAACCTGATCAAATAGGTAATCAGAGGATCATTAAATTAGTTTTTCAATAAACATTTCTGCCGCTTTCTGAAGCTGAGCTTCATTGTTATTTGGAACCTCTAACAATTCAGTTTTTCTATTTTTAAAAATCCCTGAATCTCTTCTTGAATATTTCATTTTACTTAGTTGCCGTTTGGCTGCCTCCATATCAATGTATATACCGGCATTCAGCTTTCTTTGTCGATAAATATTTGGATCAACGTTGATAAACAGAACAAAATCCGGCACTTCTGGAAAATATTTATCGATGCTTTTTTCCGGTATAACTTCATCGATTGTGATATTTTTCCGGCTGATTTTTCGCAATCGTCTGAATTTATGGAGAATACCTTCATCTAAAATATAAACAGTATTCTTTTTCTGCCTTGTTGCAGCTGACATAAATAGTGCAGGAATGATCTTCCGAAGGAATAAAAGAGTTCCTTTAAAACTTATTGTTATTTTAACTGAAAGTACCATCCACCGATAAATCGTGAACGGAATCTTCAGTCCAGCTAATAGTTTATCTCTAAGTTTCAAATCATAAGGTGTAATGACATTAAAACCTCTTTTTTCTAACCTTTCTCTAATGACACTCATAAGTCGTGTTTTCCCCGAGTTTGTAATCCCAACAAATTCAACATAGATGTTTTTCTTACTCATCAGTTCCCCCATCTTCCTGCATATCAGCCGATAGTTTTATCAAGTTCATTTTCTGAAGCGGAGCAATACAGAGGAAGCAGAAAATAATCATATAGAGTGCAGCAAACCGGAAATCGGTCACAAAGGGTTCTTTTGCCTCCAGCATGAACATCCAAACGGTAAATACAAGAATGAACAATTTTTCGGGAAGTTCGGAGGCTTTTTTGAAGGAGTAGTAGCAAATCATCCCGATTAGAGTGTAAATAAGAGTTACTCCCACCAAACCGGTTCCAAAGAGTCGGCGAACAAGCCCGATATCGGAGGGAATCCGGTTGAGTGAGAATGTGGTCGGATCCCCAAATAAGAACAGCAGCAGTTCATCGGGAAAAAACAGGTGCTCATCAAAAAGAACATTTACCGTTCTTGATTCTCCTCTTGTCAGCAGATCGCCAAACTCACCAAACGCCCAACGGGTTAGAGCACTGAAAACATCTCCGTCGCCGAAAATTTGAGTATAGTAGGTTTCCATCATCAAAAAACCGCCCGCAATAATTGCCGGGAACAGCAGTGCCGAGGTGAGAAGTTTTCGTGAAATTCGGCTTTTATACACCGTATAAATTGCAACAAATCCAATAATAAACGGCAACACAATAAAGCCCGTACGACCGGTCAGCATTACGGATGCGACCAATACCCCCAGTGAAAACAGATCAAACAGAGTCCATTTCCAGCTTTGTGCTTTTACAATCAGATACACCGTTATCAGTATGCCGGTACCTTGGAAGGCCGCCAAAGATGCCCCCGCACCGTGTGTAAGACCGCGTGAACGATACGGATGCAGTGCCGACAGATTACCGCCCTCCGGAATAAACTTCAGAGTAAACAGCTTAAAATCCATACTGAAAAAATAAATGACGATAAAAACAGCCTGAATAACAATCAGCACCTGGATAAACCGCATAAGGCCCCTGAAAGAGTACTTATTTTTATAAAACCAGAGGGCAAAAAACAGACTTCCGGAAAATACCTGAAAAAAGAGGAGAATAACATTTGTCAGTAAGCCTATATCCCGAAAAACGGTGGCGACTGACAATATTAGAACCCATAATAAGAGAAGCAGCCAAAGGGTAAATACAAGAAGGATATTTTTATCGGTTTGCAGGGTCAACTCCTTTTTTCCGAAAGATAGAATGGCAAATCCGGTCAGTACACCAATACCAATCAGTTGAGAGGTATAAGCCGGTAAAAAGGTAAAATTGACCCCGTACAAGAAAAAGAAAAGGAGAAAACCGATTCCTCCCACAGCCAATATTTGTAAGCTATCTGTTTTAGACAAATTCACGAAATAAACTCCAAGATTTTACGAGCTCTGCTTCTCCAAGTGTACTCTTCAATAAAATCATTGTACGCATTTGTCGCCAGTTCTTCAGCCTTCTCTTGATTATCTTTAAACTCCTCGATCGCTGCTTTCCATTTCCCGGGTTCATTTCCGGGTACCAATAGTGAATTTTTACCGTCCTTTAATATCTCCCTCAATACGGGCATATCGGAGCAGATTACCGGACGTTTTGCCGCCATATACTCAAATATTTTCAGTGGTGACATCCAACGAGAAATTTCGTCTCCCACCTCCACCCGCTCCTGGTATGGTGCGAGCAATATATCTGCATCACTTAACACATTATATACTTCCGAGTGTGGAAGAAAACCTTTAAAATCCACATTGAATTGGGAACCGATTTTTTGCTTCCAACTTTCAATCTCTTTATCACTGCCTCCCGCTATCACAAAATTAATATCGGGGCATATCGGGATTAACTCAGCAATTAGTTCCATCCCTTTACCCGGCTGCATGGATCCGGCATAAGCAACTGTGGTCCCGGTTTTTGGGGAGGAGATACTCGGTGTTATATCGGGAGGATCTGCCCCATCCTGTGCTGTAAATATTTTCCCGTCCACCTCGGGAAACTGTTCTATCCAAGCTTGTTTCAGCGCTTTACTGATAACAATAATCCCTCTGCAACGAGGAGATTGAATCAATTGAAACGCCATCTTACGGTGGAGAGAATCCCGATTAAACAGATCACTGTGTGCTTCAAAAACAACTTCTTTCCCTAGCAACCAAGCTCCCCAAACTCCAAATAAGTATCGGCCGTATACAAAATCTCCTTTTAACACGATGCTTTTCAGGGCGCTCATCAAACCGAAGAGATAGTATTTTCCCGGCAGAGAATTGAACCATCGAACTCCCCGGATTGAAAAGTCCGGATCTACGGAGTAGAAGTCATACGGATCTTTGATCAGCTTTTTCTTTGCAGGTTTTGCCGCAATCAAGTCAACTTCAACACCCTCTGCAGCAAATGCACTGCACATTTTCATGATGTGAACAGTGTGTGCTTTTTGGGATGGAATTTTTGCGTGCGAGAGGTAAGACAGTTTCATCTATTTTCCTCCCTGCTTATCCAAGGTTTCTTCAAAATATTGTTCCAGCAGATGCACATTTTTATCGGGAGAAAATTCCTCTTTGGCAAATTTTCGGGTATTCCCTGCCAATTGATTTCTATGGTCCGGATCTATTTTGAGCTTCTTTACCTGTGCAACGAAATCTTCAAAATTACCGGCACTGCATGTTCCGAGTTGATTTCCGGTAAGAAGTGAATCCGGATTATATTCATAACTGATAACGGGTTTGCCCGACATCCAGGACTGCATAAATGTATTTGCAAATCCTTCCGGCTCACCGGTATGCAGCAATGCCAAAGACTCTTTAATAATGCCATTCACCTCTTCGATCGGTTTTTTACCGAGGTATTTTACGTTATTCGGCAGCGTTCGATCTTCATTAAAATAGTCGTAGCTCTCTTTCACAATATCACCGACCATCAAAATATCTGCATCGAGTTCCGAAATCTCTTTGGCCAATCTTAAACAAAGCTCCGGACGTTTTGAAGGTTTCAGGCTTGATATCCAAATATAGTACGGCTTATCGTAACTAAAGGGCGTAATTTCAGGTTCAACAGAACTTCGAATAAATGTTGTACGAGGATGACCGGATCTCTTCAAAAACTCCCGGTTGTTAACGACAACACCGTCAACAAAATCCATTCCACGATACTGTTTTCGACTTTCAACAGCACGGATAAGAGTAATTACCGCACGTTTTAGAAATGATTTTTCTCTTGAAACTGCTTTTGCCCCCCACTTTTTTAGGTCTTGAATATGCGAGACGGCAAATACAACCGGAATACCTCTCCGGCTAATTCCTTTCATGACCGGGTACAGATGGTGTTTGTTATAGCGCCAATAGACAATATCAGGTTTGCATTGATCTACGGCCTCCAAAATATCACCGGAAGAGCCCTCAACCGGAATTACTCGGTAACGTGTTTGGTAATTTCCGCCCCCTTTTACTGCTATGTATATTACTTCATGACCAAAATCCGTGAGTTTCCCGGCGATAATATCGCTCTGTACTTCGCTCCCTCCAAGTGTATCCTGCTTATGCTTATTAACAATCGCAATTTTCATGATATGGTACTCAACGAGAAATATGGAAGATAAATTACCGGGACCTTCGTCGGATCAAAACAGGCAGAATTCGGTTTTTGACGTAGATATAGATTAGTGAAACCACAAAACCGAGCCCTGTATATAGAACCACCATCAATGCCCGCTGTGGGCTCGACCGGGTTGTAGGTACGGAAACCGGCTCCAACACTTTAAATACCGGTGTTTCCTGCATCAGCTGAAACTTGGCATCCTCTTTTTGCTGAGCTATTCCGTTATAGAGGTCAAACTTCAACTGATATTCGGACTCAAGCCGCTGCTCTTCAGACATCGCCCGGGCTGTAGCAATATTCAAATTTCTGTCTCGGAATTCTGCTAAAGCTTTTTGAGCTTCTAAAAACTCCTCTTCAATTTCATCGTATCGCTCCTCGATAAAATTCAAATTTCTAACCAACCTCTCCGTACGGTATTCAATAATATACTCGGTTAAATATTCGATAATCGATTCCGCAACCTGGGCAGAAACTTCCGGGTCAGGCATCTGCACTTCAATGCTAAACAGGCCGGTATCCGTAACGTGATTCGTTTTTATGCGATCTTCCATACCGCTCATAAAATTCCATTCATCATACGTTAATCGAAATCTTGTGTCTTCCACTCCGGGCAATTCACTCGTACCGGTAGCTGCTTCCTGTTCTGCCTCTTCAAATTCCTGTTTATCCACAGTTTTACCCGAAAACACCCATGAAATCAGATCTTGCAACCCTGATAATATTGTTACCGGCAGGTGAACCGTATACTTAAGAAACGTACCTGTGACTTTTGCCAATGTACTTGGGGTTTGATGCTCAAGCATATAATCTTTAACTGTCACCTTCCCCTCAATATTTGGTGCATCAATCTCCTCATAAATAAGGTTATACATAGCCGGTGTGCTGTAGATAATATCCGGATACAACAACATATTGATTTCATCACCGGATGCCCCTTGCTGCATGGCTCCTCCACCCAATAATCCGGAAAATTGCTGAAGTGCGGATGGAAGCTGTGTTCGCTGCTCTACATTGGGCATCATTGTGGTGGATGATGTAAACTGCTCGGTAGCTGAAAGTGAAAGTAGTACACCATAGATGATAAATGCGGATGTGATTACCGCTATCGTCTTTTTGTGATCCCAGATGGAGAAGAACAAGTCCGACAGATGGATCTGATCTTCGGGATCTTCCGGCTCGTAAGGAACCAGCTTATACTCTTTCTCGTCAATACTCATATACTCTTTCCCACTATTTTTGGGTCATTTTAGTCAGTCTTGAACATAATAAGATTTGCACTCTAATTCTTTCTAAATATCTGCCTTCCTGTAGAAAAGAACCAGTTGGATATTTGAACCGCTGTGGCGCAATGGCGCTGAGTGTGATGTACAACGGGCAGCTTGCCCGTTGATAGAGGTTATAAATTATAATCCCGTTATGCCATGTAACTGTAGACCAAAGTCAAGGTTTCGAAGGGTATTACCGTGCAGAGAATGAGTTAGCCTTCGACTTCACTCCGGTCCGAAGTATAGGACCTACGTTGCGCTCAGGCTGACGAGGTTATTACTTGCATCAATCCGTTATAACTATGTGAAATAGTATTTTGACCCACCCCATGCCCGCTAACAGACATACCATTTTTTGATAATTGGTATGTCTGTTCGAGCTATAAACTACACCTGCATCACCCCGGTTTTAAAGTCGGGAATTTCAGGATTGTGGTTCGCATAATGAATCGCATTTGAGATCTTCCGGCGCGTTTCTGACGGATCAATAATGCCATCCACCCAGAGCCGGG
>PWOH01000078.1 GCA_003557505.1 Mollicutes bacterium
CTTGTTCATCTTCAATAACTAACAATTTCATATACTCACATCCTGTTCATACCAAATCATCTCTATTATACATGATAGAACGTTAAGTGAAAGTTAAGCGAAATATCAAAACATAAAGCTTTCAAAATCGATACTTTAATAGGGGCATTATTAATTTTGATTCATTAACACTTTCTTTCCTTTAACATTTATCGGTAAAATGTAACTGTCTTAAGCAAAACAAGGCAAAAAAAAAGCCTTCATTCAGGCTTTTTTAATCAATTATGCGTTTTTAACCCATTCTACAAGGGCATCTTTAGGCATAAATCCAGCTTTTTGGCTGACTACTTCACCGTCTTTTAAGACAAACAGTGATGGAATACCTTGTACACCATATTGTTGGGCGAGTCCGATGTTTTCATCAACATTAACTTTAACAACTTTGATATCGTCGTTTTCACTGGCAACTTGATCTAAGACTGGACCAATCATTTTACAAGGTCCACACCAATCTGCGTAGAAATCCAGTAAAACAAGTCCGTCTTTTACTTTTTCATCCAAATTTGTACTATCTGCATAGATTACTGACATAAAATATTTCCTCCTTTATTTGCTAATTCCATTATACAAATTAATAGTGGTTTTGACAATTAAATTGCTTGATTTAATGGGATTTTTTGTACACTAACAATATAGATTATTCAAAGTATACAATTGTGGCCCCTTTTCCCCCTTCGTTTCCAGCTCCATCACGATGTTTTTCAACGTGAGGGCTTTGTGAGAGCACTTCTTTGACCATTTTTCGAACGGCTAATGTTCCAAACCCATGAATAATGGTGGCGAAAGGTTGTTTGGATAAAGCACAGTCATCAAGATATTTTTCTAACTCTTCTTGTGCTTCGTGGACACGCAGGCCTCTTAAATCAAGGGTTGAGGCGGCTTGTTTTTTAGGGGTAGTGGAAACTTCGGTAGGTTTTTTCTGTTTTTCTGCAGCTTTGACATAATCAAAGTCTTCTTCGGAAAAAACACTTTGAAGTGTCCCCATTTGGACACGCCACTGACCATCTTTTTGTTTTTTTACGAGTTCACCGTGACGGTTATATTTTAGAATATAGACTTGATCACCGACTTTATAATCATGGTCTTCTGTGGATGTTTCACGTTCACTGTCTTGAGCGGTAAGTTGTTTGGCCTGATGTTTCTTTTCGGCGAGTTCATGTGCTTTAAACGATTGTGTTTGCATGGTTTCAAGTTCTTTGATTAATGTTTCCGCCTGTTTTTTCAGGCGGGTAAGTTCTTTGTTGGTTTCTAATGTCATTTTTTCTTTTAATGATTCGCGCTTTTCCTGCAGGGCTTTCTTTTCCTCCCGCAATGCATCACGTTCTTTAGTGATGTCTTTATTGAGTGATTCATAGTGTGTGAGTTCAGCTTCAAGCCGACGGGATTCGGTTTTGAGATTATCAATCAAATCACTGATTTCATCTTTTTCGGTATGAACGTGAGCTTTGGCATCATTGATGATTCCTTTCGTTAAACCGAGTCGTTCACTGATTAAAAATGCATGGGATTCACCGGGTGTTCTAAGCAATAACTTATAGGTCGGTTTTAAAGTTTTCTCATCAAATTCGACACTGGCATTCATAATGCTTGGGGTTGTATATGCATAAGCTTTGAGTTCTGGATAATGCGTTGTCGCAATGATGATAGAATCTTTGGACTTCAGATGATTTAAAATGCTCATCGCTAGTGAAGAACCTTCCTTTGGATCCGTACCACTACCGAGCTCATCGAGTAAGATCAACTGATTGTCATCATAATGATTGATAATGTTAACGATACGACTCATGTGGGATGAAAATGTTGATAAAGACTGTTCGATGGATTGTTCATCCCCGATATCGGCACGAATTTGATGAAAAATGCGGATTTCACTATTTGGCAAAGCCGGAATCATTAATCCGCTCTGAGCCATGAGGGACAAAAGCCCAACCGTTTTTAACGTTACCGTTTTTCCACCGGTATTGGACCCGGTAATGACCATCATTTTAACCTCTTCATCAAAAGCAATGGTGTTAGCAACGACGTCATCAGGATCAATGAGGGGATGTCTGGCTTTTATAAGATTTAAACGATTGGATAGTAAAGGGATTGACCCTTCGATTGCGTAGCCATACTTCGCTTTCGCAAACAAGATATCCATATGCGTGAATATTCTCGCATTATGAAGAAGTTCATCACTGAATGCAGCGACTTGTTCACTCAAATAATATAGAATACGTTCAATTTCACGGTGTTCATCAGCTTGTAATTTAACCTTCTTTGCACTAAGCGCACGAACCGTTTCTGGTTCGATATAGGCTGTTTCTCCACTGGATGAATAATCAAGAATGGTTCCTTTGACATTGTTTTTTTCACTAAGTTTTACGGGAATTACATAACGTTCGTAACGAACCGTAACGAGTTTTTCACTCAAACGGTCACTTTCTTTGTTTAACACGCTATCAAGCGTTTCTTTTATTTTACGTTCCGTCGTTTTTAAATTTGCTCGAATTGTTTTCAGCGTCGATGAGGCATCGTCTTTAATATTCCCACGACGATCAAAGACTTGATCGATCGCACTTTTTAAGACTTTGAGATCAATAAGTTCATCGCTATATTTTAAGATTGTGAAACTTTCTTCCAGTGTCTCGGCACTACGACGGAGTTGACGTTTCATACGTGGGGCCGCTTCAGTGTGTGCCGAGATATTCATAAAGGCTTGTGTTTCAAGCATAGCCCCAATACGTGCTTTTTTCAAGTCCGCTTTAATGGGATGAATCCCACCAAAAGAAGGAATTTCATCCGCTTTGAAAAATTGATAAGCTTCCTCAACTTCAAATAGCGTGTTTTTTAACACGGTTTCATCGGTGAGTGGGACAATCTTAGCAATTTGATGTTTTCCATCATTGGTCTGCGCCATTGCTTGTAATCGGGTAATAATTTTGTTAAATTCTAGGATTTCTAGATCGAATGTCATAAAAATCCCTCCTCGCGACTACTATTTTATCAAATTTCGTGATAAAATACAGTAAAGGAAGTGAAAAAGATGAATTTTGTGATGAGCCCTTCCAAAAGCCAGATAGAAGCAATTCTAGACTTTTACCGGCATAACGTGAAGATGAAAGGCGAAAACCATATCGTAGCCGTGATTAAAGATGATGCATTGACGATCACGATCTATGATTCCAATAAGGTGATGTTTCAAGGGAAACAAGCCGAGGAAGCCTTTTTCTTTTGGCATGATAAATTTGATTTACCCGCACCAATCGATAAAAAGAAAACCACTTCCAAGACCCATGACTTCTATAAAATTAGTATCGGTTCCGATGAATCCGGTGTTGGAGATTACTTTGGACCATTGACTGTTTGTGCGGTCTATCTCGATAAAAAGGCGATGGCTTTTATCAGTGATTTACAAATTGATGATTCCAAAAATATTACTGATAAAAATATTGCAAAACTTGCACCGCAACTCATGAAGAATGTCGAGTACTCCTTATTAGTTCTCCATAACAAAAAGTATAATGAGCTTATAGGCAAAGGGTATAATGGCAATACATTAAAAGCTTACTTACATGCTCAAGCGCACAAGAAACTCCTTGCTAAAATTGATGTTGAAAAGCGACCTTACCTCATTGTCGACCAATTCTGTGAAGAACGTACCTACATGAACTACTTGAAAAAGTTTAACAATCCCGTAAAACCGGATTTATTTTTAACTAAAGCAGAAAGTCGTTATGCATCAGTTGCTTGTGCTAGCATCATTGCACGTTATGCATTTTTAATCAACCTGGGTCGTCTGAGTGAAAAACTTGGTGTCAAATTATTAAAAGGCGCTTCCAAACAAGTTGATATGCAGGCTTCTACTCTTATAAAAAGTGGTGGAATGAATGCCCTCAACAATTATGCCAAAGTGCACTTTAAAACCACCGAAAAAGCGAAAGCATTGCTTGACAGCAATAACCCAACCTACTAAAAACGACGCATAAATGCGCCGTTTTTTTATTGTTTATGTTTGTGGGGCGATTTTCTTTCCTTGTAGCGGTTCGCACGGACAAATGTTAAAATTGTTTTATCGTCGGTTTGTTTTACATGCATTTCATCAATCAAATGCCCGACAATTTCTAATTCGCTTTTATCATCAATATCGCCAATGAGTTCCCATCCATAGGTTTCAATCTCCAGTTCACGTTCGCGCTCAATTTTATGACGAATTTTAGTGATAAGGTCATTTTCTAATCGTTTGACAGAAATCACAAACAATGTGGCATCATCTTCATGGTATGTTTCCATCTTTATGGCCTTATGACCGTGCATCATAAAAAACAAAGTTAACTCACTGACAATTTTTGTGACAATACGTATTTCTTGTTTACTCATAGTTATGCCTCCTCAATTTTATCTTTTTTAATCGCTTCTAAGAACGGAATCATCATCGCCGCAACAAACCCGGCCGCAAATCCATTGTTATAAAGATCAAACCCACCTTGAAAGACGTATGTCAATGGGGTGATAATAATATGTAAAAAGCCGGCAAACATACCGATAAAAAAGCCATAACGTCCCGCAATTGGAGAGACCGCGGTTACAAAGAGAATCGCAATCGCCATCCCGACTTCATTCAATGAATAGGCGGGCATTAATACCGCCCCTGCTAAAGCCCCCGTCATAACAGGAATAGAATTTCTAGGATGCTTACCAAAAGCTCCAAAGCCCATGACCGTAAGAATTCCACCCATAACCGGACCATTGATTTCAATATTTAGTAAAGCTAAAACCAATAATGATAAAAAGCCCATCAGTCCTACATTTAACATCGTTGGGGCGCGTCCATAATCACGGATAAAATCACTGACTAAACGACCAGTACTTTGGGTGAGGACACGGTATTTACTTAGAACATTTTTATCAATAATAAACGCGGAGGCAATAAATGTCAGTGACATGATAATTGTCAATATCAAAAGTTCATTGTGAAACGCTTCACTGGTTGGTCCTCCCACTAAGAAATCAATTCTCAAAGCGGTAAGGACAGCGGAATAAAACATGGAAATAATTCCCATCGCAAAGCCGATATTATAAAGATTATACCCTTTGTGAAAACGGGTAGTATGTGCACTGAGTGCCGGTAAGACAAACCCGGTAATAATCCCGACAACGATCCCTAAGGGAATTCCAACGTATAAGGACCATGGACCTCCGAATATCAAAAAAGAGACGATAGGGGAGATTCCTGTGGAAAATAACACCACAATCATGAATGACTTGAATTCTAAACGTTGCATTCTTGCATACAAGTAAATCCCAATATAAATAGGAATGGTATTAAAAATGTTCTTGCCGAAAAACGAAAAACCGGCAATCGTCAAAATGCCCGCAAACATCGGTCCGCTCATTTTCATATTTAAGCGGTGTAACATAATAATGTTTATTAAAATGATTGTCGATACATTAAACATCGTTGCATTGAATCCGCCAATCCTCAAATAATCACTGATGAGGACCGAAGGTGATTGTAAGATTCTCAGATAACCTTGCCATAATTCACTTAAATTGCCACCGAGAAAACTGACAGAAAACAATATAATAAATATAACTGGCATCAGCATCCGTTTTTTCAAGAATTCCAAAGTCAACATAAAGAAGCTCCTAATTCAGAATATATACATGACTATTCTATCAAAAAAATGACATTGGTCAAAGGCTTTTTAACTCATGAAACCATCGTATTATGTTCAATAATGTTGATGTTGGCTTAGATACGAGAATTATACCCTGACCCTTTTGTAAAATTATAGGTGCTTATTTGTATAAAAATGGCCGAATAATGATAAAATATAATTAATAGGAAGGATGATGAATTATGGACTTTTTACTTATGGTAATTTTGGCGACAGTAATCTTTTTCGTTATTGATATTATTTGGCTAGGCGTGATTGCTAAAGAACTTTACAATCGTGAGATGGGGTCATTACTCAAAGAAAAAGTAAATTGGGTGGCCGCCATTGTGTTTTACTTAATCTTTGTAGTCGGCATGGTATTTTTCGCGATTGCACCGGCAGTCGATCAAGAATCATTAGGGTTGGCTTTTGGGTACGGAGGCGCACTTGGACTATTATGTTATGCGACTTATGATTTAACCAACTTAGCAACGATGAAAAATTTCCCACTCAAGATAACTATTATCGATTTAATTTGGGGGACTTCCTTAGGCGCACTGACTTCTGGGCTCACCTATATAATATTCATGTTATTTCAATAAACTAAAACAATGGAGACGATGATTATGAAGACTGATGTACTGAAAAAAGAGCAGTTTTATAACTCACTATTGGCAGGCGCCAAAAGTGTTATTAAACACAAAGACACACTGAATGAAATTAATGTATTTCCTGTCGCCGATGGGGACACAGGAAGTAATTTAGCCTCATTGATGCATGCAATTCTTAATGAAAGTGAACTTAGTAATACGCACAAATATCAACTGAGTGAAATTGCCGACCGTGCCCTTGAAGGCGCGCGAGGAAATTCCGGCATTATCTTTGCACAGTATTTGAACGGAATGCTCATTGAAATGGAAAAATTAGGCGATGAAATCAGTATTGATGCGTTTATCGATGTGATAGAAAAAGCCGTTCCTTATGCGTATGAAGCTGTTAATGAGCCGGTTGAAGGAACCATGATTACGCTAATGCGGGAATGGAGTGAATCCTTAAGCCGAATTAAAGAAAGTGTCAAAGACTTTACCGTAATGTTGAGTGAATCCATTGAAAACTTAAAAGAATCACTGCGTAACACAACCAACACTTTAGAAGTATTAAGTAAAAATAAAGTTGTCGATGCTGGCGCAAAAGGGTTCTTCCACTTTATTGAGGGCATTATGTATTACATTAAAAATGGACAAATGGATGAACTATACGATGACTCTTTCGATGAGAAATCGATAAAAAATGGCGATCCACATGACAGTGGTGAACATGAAGCATGGCAAGACGGCCAGTACCGTTATTGTACAGAAGCATTAATCAGTGGTGAAGACTTATCCGCAAAAGCCATCAAAGTTGCCATGCATGAATTAGGCGATTCTATGGTTGTGGCTGGCAATGCCAACAAAGCGAGATTGCATATTCACACCAATGAGCCGCAAGAAGTCTTCTACCGTTTACGTGATTTCGGAAACATCGAACAACAAAAAGTCGATGACATGAAAAAACAATATGAAGTCAGAAATGCGCGCAAGTATGATACCGTCATTGTGACTGACTCAATCGCAGACTTACCACAATCCTATGTGGATGAATATCAAATCCAACAAGTCCCACTACTTTTGACAATTGAAGATTCTGATTACTATGATAAGTTAACCATTACTTCAGATCGTTTTTATCAGTTCATGGATGAACTCAAAGTTTATCCACGTAGTGCGCAACCTAACCTAAAACAAATGGAGAATTTCTTCTCCTACTTAAGCACTTATTATAAAAACATCCTTGTTTTAAGTGTTTCTTCGAAAATGAGTGGAACGCACAACGTATTTACTCAAGCGGCGAAAAAACTCGATAAAAATGTTCGCATCGAAGTCATTGACTCCCTACAAAACTCTGGCGCACAAGGCTTATTGGTGATGAAAGCCGCCGAACTCCTTGATCAAGGTCGCGAGTTTAATGAAATTGTCACAGATATTAAAGCATTACGTCAAAAAACTCGGATTCTTGTCAGTGTCAAAACGATGAAATATATGGTCCGTAGCGGACGAGTTTCCAAAGTCACTGGCTTAGTTGGCAAAATTGCCAATCTTAAGCCGGTCATCTCTATTGACGAACACGGCGAAGGCATTATTTTCGCTAAAGGATTATCGGTTAAGATGAGTACGAAAAAAATCTTTGATCATTTGAAAAAAGTACATACCGAACAAGGCATTGAACGCTACGCAATTGTCCATGCTAAAGCAGACGATCGCGTCAACGAATACACAGCCACAGCCAAAGCCATCACTGGATTTGATCCTGTTTATACAATGGATATCTCAACAATTGTGGCGATGAATGCTGGAATCGGTACGGTCGCTGTTGCCTATATCACTAAGTAAATCTAGGAGGATTTTATGCCTATCATCTTTGGATATGCTGCAAGTATACTATTCATCTACGCCATCATAGTCTTTATCATAGCGCAGCTAAAAAAAGACTATACTGTCATCCATATTATGTGGGGCAGTGGCATTGCGGTTGTAAGTGGCTTTTTATTCTTTTACATTGTCTATACTGGCGAAGCACTGAGCATTGCCCAACGCTTCGCCTTTTACCTGCCACTTGTTTGGGGGCTTAGACTAACGTACTTTCTATTTAAACGTTATAAAAAACGTGGGACAGACTATCGATTTGAACCACTACATAACAATAGCCGTGACACATCAAAAATAGGAATATTTATCAAACTCTTTATAGGTACGGCCCTTTTACAATTCTTAAGCGCATTTAGCTTACTCGCCATTTTCGCTTTTCCACGAGAAACCTTAACTTCCACCACTCAGATAGGGCTCATTATAGGAATCGTACTATGGATAATCGCCTTTGTTTATCAAGTCGTTGCCGACCAACAAATGCGTAACTTTAAACACCGCCCTGAAATGCAAGGCAGGATTTTAAAAACTGGCTTATGGAAAAACACGCGACATCCTAATTATGTTGGTGAAATCATGATGTGGTGGAGCCTCTATATCATTGCGTTAACGAATGTTGCACCACCCTTTAATTTCATTGCGATCATCGCCCCAATAACCGTTACCATACTTATAGGATTTGTTAGTGGTGTTCCTTTAGTTGAAAAGAATTTACAAACCAATGATGAATATATTGCCTATATGAACCAAACAAGCAAACTCATCCCTTTACCGAGAAAAAAATAAAGACTCATCAATTTTGATGAGTCTTTTTGTATACGAATTATAGTTTCAATATACGCTTGCATAGAGCTTTTATTATTTTTTTTAATCATAATATATCAATGAACAATTGCCCGATTCTAGCAATCAATCCACCAAGGAAAATCGCTGTGAATGTGGTGAAAAATAAAACGCCTATAGCAGTTCTAATATTAAATTCCTTCGCAAGTGTGGCAATCATCGCAATACACGGAACATAAAATAATGCGACAAGTGCGCCTGTGAAGAATTGCAAATTCGTAAGTTCCATCTCAATCAGTGGCAAAACAGTCAACTCTCGACGCACGACACCAATAATTAACGGAGTCGCCGCTTCTTCTGGTAAACGCAACCATCCTGAAACGATGGGGGCTAACCCTCGTCCAAGCACATTCAATACACCGAATTCATATAAGAATGCTGTAAAAAAGATCGCAACAATCATCGGCAGTGCACCGTCTTTAACATAATGTTTGACTCTCATGAGAATCTTTTTTGATAAAATTCGAGGTTTTGGAAGGAGTAATTCCGGCAATTCCATTAATGTAAACGGAATCGCTTCTTTTTTAATTTTATCCATAAAGAATCCCACAAGCACCATCGCAATGATTGATACTAAAAACACACTAACTAACGCTAACAAGCTTCTTTCTACTAACAAAGAGATAAATGCACCGGTTTGAGAAACACAAGGGACAGCGAAAGATACCA
>PWOH01000139.1 GCA_003557505.1 Mollicutes bacterium
AAGCAATTGGCTATAAAGAATTGTTTGGGTATTTTGAAGGAGATTATGATTTAAAGGAAGCCATTCGTCTCATCAAACGTAATACGAGACGTTATGCAAAAAGGCAATTTACTTACTTTAATAACCAGTTTAATCCTCACTATATAGACATGGGTAAAAACAGCTTTGAAAACGCTTTTTACCAAGCTGTTAAAATCATAGATAAAACCTAAGACAAGCCGTAAAAGGGTTGTCTTATTTTATTGGTATAGCCCATATATTTGTAATACAGAAAACGAAAAACTTTTTCAAAAAGTATTTACTTGTATTACAAAATAATCTATAATACAACTGTATGTTAAATGGAGGTGCACACTATGAGAAAAGACGTTATTAATACTAAAGATCTTGAGCAACATCATCTAGATAGTCTAGATGCTTACATCGATACCCTCGATAAATCACGTAAAGAAGAATCCTTGATTCCAACGTTGTACAAAGCGCAAAATCTTTTTGGCTATTTGCCCCACAATTTACAGTGGTACATTGCCCAAAAGCTAAATTTACCCAGCGCACACGTCAACGGTGTCGTATCGTTTTATTCCTTTTTTTCAGAAAAACCACTCGGGAAATATACTGTCAGTGTTTGTATGGGGACCGCATGTTTTGTAAAGGGTGCGGATAAAGTCCTTGACCGTATTTTGAAGAAAACCCAGACAGAACCGAATGAGATGAGTGAAGACGGCAAATTCACGGTTAAGGATGTTCGTTGTATTGGTGCGTGTGGTTTGGCCCCTGTTGTGACTGTGAACGAAAAGGTTTATGGCAATATTTCAGCACAACAAATGGAAGAAATTATTTCACAGTATCAGGAGGAAGATAATGATTAATTCACTTGATGCACTAAAACAATGGAAAACAGATATTATTGAAAAAGAGAAATATCGTCTTGAACTAATGATCTGTGCGGGAACATCCTGTATATCTTCAGACAGTGATTTACTGGTTGAAATGATGGAAAAGAAAATTGCCGATAATAATTTAAACGCTGAAATCAACGTTGTTAAAACCGGCTGTTTTGGGTTTTGTGGACAAGGCCCAATCCTCAAAATAGAACCTGATAATGTAACCTATGTAAGATTAAAACTTAAAGACGTTGATGCGATTTTCGACAAACATATTATCAATGGTGAAAAAGTTTATGACTTGATGTACCGCAACAGTGATGATGAAGACCCTGCAGAAAGCGAAGCAGGCATGGCTTTTTACCAAAAACAATACCGCATTGCATTAAGAAACTGTGGCGAAATCAATCCGGAGCGCATTGAAGATTACATTAAAAATGATGGCTATGTGGCACTGGGTAATGTGTTAACACAAATGTCTCAAGATGAACTGATTACGCTTATTCGTGATTCATCACTACGTGGTCGTGGGGGTGGAGGGTTTCCAACTGGCTTGAAATGGCAATTCACCAAAGCGAGCAAAAGCGATGAAAAATATGTTATTTGTAATGCCGATGAAGGCGATCCTGGTGCATTTATGGATCGTAGTATCTTAGAAGGAGACCCACACACCATCATTGAAGCGATGGTGATTAACGGTTATGCAATTGGTGCGTCTAATGGGTTAATCTATATTCGTGCTGAATACGGTCTAGCGACACAACGTTTATTCATTGCCTTACAACAAGCCAGAGAAAACGGCTTTTTAGGCGAAAACATTTTTGGTACGGATTTTGATTTTGATATAGAAGTCAAACTCGGGGCTGGCGCTTTTGTATGTGGTGAAGAAACTGCGCTTATTCATTCAATGGAAGGCCATCGAGGAGAGCCTTCTGTTAAACCGCCGTTTCCCAGTGAAGTCGGGTTTCGTGGCAAACCTTCCAATGTAAATAATGTGGAAACATACGCCAATATTCCACCGATTATTTTAAAAGGTAGTGAATGGTTTAAATCGGTTGGCACGAAACACTCTAAAGGCACCAAAGTATTCGCTCTGGCTGGAAATATTCGCAATATCGGGCTTGTTGAGGTTCCAATGGGGACGACCTTCAATGAAATTATTTATGATATTGGGGGTGGCATTCCTAATGGTAAAGATATTAAAGCCGTACAAATTGGCGGACCATCGGGCGGTGTCATTACAAAAGAGTATTTAGATACACCGATTGATTATGATTCCCTGCAACGCGTCGGCGCGATGATGGGAAGTGGTGGAATGATTATCATGGATGAGGATTCTGATATGGTAGAAATCGCCAAGTTCTATTTAGACTTCACCCAGGATGAATCATGTGGTAAATGTAGTCCATGTCGTATCGGTACGAAACGAATGTATGAAATTTTGGATCGACTCACTCAAATGGAAGGTACACCGCATGATCTCGAACTACTCGAACAACTCGGTGAAAACATAAAAACTGCCTCTTTATGTGGACTTGGACAATCCGCTCCAAACCCGGTGTTATCAACCATGAAATATTTTAGAAATGAGTATGATGATTATGCTTATCGCCGGAAAAAAACAGCTTACAGTATCGATGGCGAAAAGTGTATTGGCTGTACAAAATGTAAACGTGTATGTCCAGTCGATTGTATAGACGGTAAAGTCCGTGAAATTCACGTCATAACAGAAAGTGAGTGTATTGCATGTGGGGCGTGCTTTGATGCGTGTCCGGTCAATGCAATACTCAAACCATAGGAGGATGACATGAAACTGATAGATAAAATGATAAATTTAAAAATAAACGATATGGAAATAACCGTCGAAAAAGGGACTACTGTACTGGATGCTGCCAAGAAAGTTGGTATTGACATCCCAACACTTTGTCACCTTGATTTACATGAACTTGGTGCGGTTAATCAAAGCGCCAACTGTCGTGTATGCGTTGTAGAAAACGAAGACCGAGGGAACCTTGTTCCCGCCTGTGCAGAAAAAGTCACCGAAGGCATGAAAATTCAAACGGATACCAAGAAAGCGGTAATGGGCAGAAGAACCAGCCTTGAACTCTTGCTTTCGAATCATCCTAAAGATTGTTTGACATGTGTTAAAAACCTTGATTGTGAACTACAAACCATGGCAAACAAAATGAATATCAGTGAAATTCATTTTACAGGGGAAATGATGGACCATCCAATTGATATTTCCAGTGGTGCCATCATGAAAGACCCCAATAAATGTATCATGTGCCGTCGTTGTACAACGATGTGTGATGACATGCAAACGGTAGGGGTATTATCACCACTTAAACGTGGGTTTGATGTGGTGGTAGCGACCGCTTTCCATCTTGACCTTGGAGAGACCAGTTGTACGTATTGTGGTCAATGCGTCAGTGTTTGTCCAACCGCAGCGCTTGCTGAATTGCCACAAACTGCTAATGTTTGGCGCCGCATAAATAACAAAGACCGTCACACTGTTGTACAAGTCGCTCCGGCTGTACGCGTTGCACTGGGGGAAATGTTTGGCTATGAACCCGGTGAAATCTCAACGGGTAAAATAGTATCAGCCCTTAAACGCCTTGGTTTTGACGCCGTATTCGATACAAACTTTGGGGCGGATTTAACCATCGTTGAAGAAGCAACCGAACTCATCAATCGTATTGAAAATAATAAACCTCTTCCGATGTTGACCTCATGTTGTCCTGCCTGGGTGCAGTTCATCGAACAACAGTTCCCAGAACTTCTTGATGTCCCCAGTAGTTGTAAAAGTCCACAAAGCATGGTAGGTGCGCTCAGTAAAACTTACTATGCTGAAAATAAAGGCATCGATCCGAAAAAAGTTCGCATGGTATCAGTCATGCCTTGTGTTGCCAAAAAAGCGGAAGCCGCTCGTGAAGAACTTAACGAACAAGGCCAAAAAGATGTTGATTATGTCATTACGACACGAGAACTTGCCCGCATGATTAAAGAAGCAGCGATCGACTTTAGAAGTTTACCAGACGAACCTTTCGATGACATTTTAGGAGAGTCAACCGGCGCCGCTAGCATCTTTGGTGCAACCGGTGGCGTGATTGAAGCTGCCACGCGTACTGCTTATGAAATGATGACAGGAAAAGAGTTGAAAAATGTTGACTTCAAACAAATGCGTGGCATGGAAGGCATCCGTGAAACTTCAGTTGAAATCAATGGCACAACGCTTAGAATCGGCATTGCCCACGAACTTAGAAATGCTCGTAAATTACTAGAAGATATCCGTGATGGCAACAGTCATTTTGATGCGATTGAAATCATGGCATGCCCTGGTGGCTGTATCGGTGGTGGTGGACAACCGTTCCATCATGGTCGCACTGATGTTCTTGATAAAAGACGACAAGCCTTATATGCGATGGATACCACCAAAAAACGTCGTAAGAGCCATGAAAATGCAATGGTACAAAAACTTTATGAAAGTTATCTTGGGCAACCAGGGTCCCAAAAGGCACACCAACTTCTACACACGACATATAGTGCAAAAGCACGTATCTGAGGCTTGTAAAAGCTTCTCCCGTCTAGAAAGGGAATACCCACACACCCGGGTGTTCCCTTTCGCTATTTATTGCTAAAGGGTTGCATTCGGTATATAACTGTGCTAAAGTTATAAATAACACAACGCAAAGGTGGAATGTGACATGGCAACTTTACACACTGCATATTATTATTCAATCGTCACACAAAGGGAATGCTACGGCAGGCCTTTTTCATCATAGCGAGGGAAAGCCGACAACTGAAATAAATATTTATTCAACCTACGGGATTTCCTGTAGGTTTTTTTATTACAAAAATTAGAGGAGAGATGACAATGATTGTCAAAATGAAAAAGAATGCCACAAAAGAACATTACAATGAATTAACGGAAGCGCTTAAAAATAAGCACTTTGAAATTAAGGATGTCAGTAGTGAAACGGTGATTATTTTCGGTATAATTGGAGATACCTCAACATTGGATATAAATGATCTTCAAGCCTATGAAGGCGTAGAAGATGTGATCAGAGTCCAAACTCCTTTTAAACAAGCCTCCCGGATGTTCAAAGAAGAAGATACTATCATTACATTAAGTAACGGCGCTACCGTCGGGGGACATGAGGCATTGATGATGGCGGGGCCATGTAGTGTTGAATCTGAAACACAACTGACAACGATTGCCGCCTCACTTGCTAAAGATGGTGTGAAGGTGTTGCGTGGTGGTGCGTATAAGCCAAGAACCTCACCTTACACGTTCCAAGGCCTTGAACTAGAAGGGTTAAAATTATTAAGAAAAGTCGCTGACACCCATGATATGGCGGTTGTCAGTGAAATACCAAGTGCTGATTTATTAGAAATTTTTGAACAATATGTCGACATTATTCAAGTTGGTGCCAGAAACATGCAAAACTTCCAACTGCTAAAAGTACTAGGGAAATCGTCGAAACCAATTCTTCTAAAACGAGGCTTATCAGCGACCATTGAAGAATGGTTGATGAGTGCGGAATACATTATGTCTCACGGTAATTCTCAAGTGATTTTAGCTGAACGCGGTATCCGGACGTTTGAAAAATACACCCGTAATACGTTGGATGTCAGTGCCGTTTTGGCCATTAAAGAATTATCCCACCTACCTGTCATCATTGATCCTTCTCATGCTGCGGGACGTTGGAATATGATTGAGCGACTTTCCATGGCATCATTGGCTGTCGGGGCCGATGGGTTAATTGTCGAAGTTCACAATGATCCTAAAAACGCAATGAGCGATGGCGCACAGTCCTTAAAACTCGATAAGTTCTCACAAACCTTACAAACCTTAAAAGACCTTGCAAACTCATTAAACAGGCCACTCCTATGAAAATATTTATTGTCGGACTCGGACTGATCGGCGCTTCTTATGCCCAAAGACTTCATCAAAAAAATCATCAGGTTTACGGTTATGACAAAGCCGAAAGTGTTCGTAAAAAAGCGCTAATGCAAGGGGTTATAAAAGATGATACAATAGAGTTAATCACTTCAAGTGATATCGTGATTTTAGCCTTGTATCCTCAAGCGAACATTGACTTTGTAAAAACTTATAAACATTTGTTCACTAAAGACCAAATTATCACCGATGTCAGTGGTGTCAAAACCGGGATGGTTGAACCAATTGAGGCCATGTTAGATGGACACGGGCAATATGTGTCTCATCATCCAATGGCGGGCAGTGAAAAACCAGGGTTTGAGGCACGTAATCCCGCATTGTTCGAACACGCTAATATGATTATCATAGAAACATCATCTACTTCAAAAAAAAGTATTGAAGGCTTAAAAACTTTAGCGCATGATCTCGGGTTCAAAAAAACCATCATCACCACTCCCCAGATGCATGATGCCTTAATTGCCTACACCTCACAACTTCCCCATACCTTAGCCATTGCACTGATTAACGCCAATACGCATAAGGAAAGCTTTAACTTTGCGGCGAATTCTTACAAAGATTTAACCCGCATCGCTTCAATTAACGCTGCAATGTGGAGTGAACTATTCATATCAAACAAAACGGCCTTATCACAAGAAATGGCTAAAATGATTCACGAGCTTCAAACCATTAAACACCATATTGATCAAGCCGATGCAGATGGCTTAAAACATTATATGTCTCAAGCCAAAGAAAGAAGGGATGCTTATGGAAACCATCAAAACGATTGACTATACCATTACCATTGATAATGGTCTGTTTGACAATATTGCTCAACTACTAAAAACCCATACTAACGGAACTTGTCATATCATCGTGGATTCCAAAGTCTATAAGCTATACCAAGAAAGTCTTAAAAAAAATCTTGAAGCCATAAATTACACCATTACTATCGTAAGAGATGGTGAAGGCTCAAAATCGTTTACTACATACCAAGATACGGTAGCGAAACTCATACAAAAAGGCATCCGTCGTGATGATTTACTGGTAGCTTTAGGGGGAGGAGTCATTGGGGATTTATGTGGATTTATTGCTGCAACGCTTTACCGTGGCATTCCATTTGTTCAAATTCCTACGACACTCCTCAGTATGGTGGATAGTTCCATTGGTGGAAAAACCGCTATAAATTTACCACAAGGGAAAAACCTTGTAGGTGCATTTAACATGCCTGAAGCAGTGTTTATTGATCCGGAATTTTTATCAACACTTGAGGAAAATCAATTAAGAAGCGGTCTTGTTGAGGTCTATAAAGCCGCATTATTAGGCGATAAAAACCTGCTTGAAGATTTAAAAGTTGACAGACTAGACAACCAAGTCATCAAACGGGCAATTGAGGTGAAAAGAATCATTGTTGAACAAGACCCTTATGATCAAGGCGCACGATTAGTGTTAAATTTTGGACACACGTTTGGTCATGCGATAGAAAAAGCCCACAATTTTGAAACCTATACACATGGAGAAGCTGTCGCAGAAGGTATCATCATGGCCCTACAAATTGGGGTAGACCAAGGAATTACACCCAACGCTTTATGTCACGAAATTAAAGCGATATTACTTGAAAAACACTTAGTCACAGAACCGTTACTTAATTATAAAGACTATCTACCATATATCAGTCATGATAAGAAAATGTCCCGTGACGGGTTACGTTTTGTTTTCTTAAAAGATTATGAACACCCTGTCATTAAAACGATTGATCAAGGAGCGCTATAATGGATATCTTAGTTAGCCCTACACCACTATCTGGTTCACTACACGTGCCGGCTTCAAAATCATTGTCCCACCGCATCTTGATTGCGGCCGGGCTCTCAAATGACGAATCCCAGCTTCAAGGATTGTTAGAAAGTGATGATATTCAAGCAACGAAAGCGGCCTTACGTGCGCTTGGTGTAAGCATCAATAACGATGTTATCCGTGGCGGATTTCCCAAACGCATTGAGGACCACATTAACGCCGGTGCATCCGGCTCAACCCTTAGATTTTTAATCCCCATTGCGATGTTACAAGATCAACCCCTGATATTCGAAGGTAAGGACAGACTCCCTAAACGCTCACTTTCAATCTATGAAGACCTATTTTTATCAAAAGGCTATCGCTATGAACGTTTAAGTGACGATCATTTACCGGTTCGTGTTCAGGGTCCACTTCGCGCTGGAATGTATAAACTGCGTGGGGATGTCTCCTCACAGTTTATCAGTGGTTTGCTGTTTGCCTTACCGCTTTTAGAAAGTGATTCTATTCTTGAAATAGAAGGCCCTTTCGAATCCAAGGAATATGTCAATCTCACAGTAGATGTGCTCGCACAATTTGGGATTACCATCGAGCAAGACAATCAAACCTTTCACATCCCAGGGTCTCAAAAATATCTAGCCAATCATACAACAGTAGAAGGAGATTTCTCATCAGCCGCTTTCTTTTTGGTTGCCGGTGTAATTGGTCAGGCACCAATTACGCTTCATAACTTGAATACGCACAGTAAACAAGGCGACAAAGAAATCCTTACGATATTACAAGCCATGAACGCTAAAATAACCATTTCCGACCACGCCATCACAGTCGTCCCTTCTAGTCCAACTGCCCACACTATCGATCTTAAAGACATCCCAGATTTAGGGCCGATATTGATGGTGCTTGCCGCGCTGAGTGAGGGGGAGACGACCTTTACGAACATTGAACGCTTACGCTTCAAAGAATCCGATCGGGTTAAAGCCATGGAAAAAACGCTTCTCAAACTCGGCGCAAACGTTCATGTTACGAAAAAACAAATGTTGATTGAAGGCCAAGCCCGTTTTACCGGGAACCAAACGTTTGAAACGTTTGATGATCACCGTATCGCAATGGCATTAATGATCGCCTCCATCAAGTGTGATAATCCTATCACCATTAAAAATGTTAATGTAATTAATAAATCCTACCCAACCTTTTTAGAAACCTTTAAGAAACTAGGCGGGAAGATTACTTTTACGAAAGAAGGGATCACTCATGAATAGTTTCGGCTCAACATTCAACGTGACACTATATGGCGAATCACATCAAGCCGCCATTGGGGTTGTTATTGATGGTGTACCACCAGGTATCGTCATCGATGAGATGAAAATCGCCACCGATTTAAAAAAACGCAATCCCGACGCTGTTGGAACCACACCTCGAAAAGAAAAAGATGCCTTTGAAATCACTGCCGGTGTATTTAATGGAAAGTCCACCGGTTCACCCATTCATATCAGTATTCCTAATCAAGATGTGAAAAGTAAAGACTACAATCATTTAAAAAGCCATCCTCGACCGGGTCACAGTGACTTTGTTGCGCGTCATAAATACCATGGCTTTAACGATTATCGCGGGGGTGGACGTTTTTCAGGCCGTTTAACAGCTCCCTTGGTAGTGGCTGGCAGTATCGCAAAGATGTTTCTACCTTTTGAATTCTCTTCCCGCTTAAAACAAGTTGGAACTTTGACAGACAT
>PWOH01000054.1 GCA_003557505.1 Mollicutes bacterium
ATTCAGAAATACCATATTTGTTTTCAAACGTTATATATTGGTCATTCACATATAATCCTTTCGATACATCTTCCAAAATTTTCAGACATTCTTTTTTACTCACAGAAGACTGTTTTGCCATAATCACCAATGTTTCGCGGTCATATTCAGCTATGCTGGTATCTTCTCCTAAGATTTCAAGGACAGTGTCCGTATAAGTTACCAATGCATCATCATAGTAGTTTTGCGATAAAACATGACGGATATGGTGTTGGTTTGTGATACGCATAAAAATCAAATAAAACGGATCGTCTTGTTCCAAACGTTTATCTACCAAAGTACGCAGTCTTTTTCTATTGGGAAGATTCGTACTGGCATTTTGATCCATCATTTCTTTAAGAGTTTCTTTTCGTTTGAAATCATCGGTTATATCCCTTTGAATGCTTAAATGATATTTTGGCTGCCCAAATAATCCTTTAAATAAATAAAACTTGATGTTTTTGAAATATAAAACACCATTTTTCTTTTTATCCCAAAAATCAGCTTCAAAGGTTCCATTTTCAATTAGTTCGTTCCACATCTTTTCATAAAAACCTTCGGTTTTCAACTCACCTTGGAAAATACGAGGATTCTTACCAAGTATCTCCTTCATTGTATATCCGGATTGTACAAGAAATATTTGATTGGCATATACAATATGATTTTTCCTGTTGGTAATTAACACGCCATCGCTACAGTACTTATCAACCGTGAGACTTAAAATGGATTGAATGTCCATACGTTTGTAGAATAAAAAAAGCAACCCAATCGAAAGCGCCCAGTATAAGGTGCTAACGAAAAGCGTTGCTGTAAGATCAAGCATAGATAGCATTACAGAAACAAGCAGTAAAACGATATATAGAATAAGGAGACCCAAACCAAGTGTATAGGTTCTTCGCATCATGTTAATGCTCCTTTTTTTATTAATTATAACATATATAAAAAACTATAAGGGATGAAAATGATTAAAAATCGCAGTTGTTTGGCGTTCTAGGGAAAGGAATAACATCACGGATATTTTCAACACCTGTTAAATACATTAACATACGCGCAAAGCCTAGACCATAGCCTGCGTGAGGAGTAGATCCATAACGTCTTAAGTCGAGATACCACCACAATTCCTCTTCATCAACGTTCATTTCTTTCATGCGTGATTTCAATACATCAAGACGTTCTTCTCTTTGTGACCCACCAATCAACTCGCCCGCACCAGGCACTAATAAATCCATGGCCGCAACAGTTTTTTGATCATCGTTTAAGCGCATATAAAACGCTTTGATATCTTTCGGCCAGTCAGTAACAAACACAGGGCCATCAAAGTGTTTCACTAAGTATTTTTCATGTTCAGTTGCTAGGTCTTTATCGTATGAAGGCTTATTTTCAAATGAAGCTTTTGCATCTTTTAAAACATCAATGGCTTCTTTATGCGTCATACGCTTAAAGGATTCATTTGAGACTTTCTCTAGTTTTTTGATTAAGCCTTTTTCCACAAACTTATCGAAAAAAGCCATCTCTTTAGGCGCGTTATCAAGAATATGCTTGATGATATAGCGCACCATTTCCTCAGCAAGATCCATATCGTCTTTAAGATCCGCAAAGGCAATTTCAGGTTCAATCATCCAAAGTTCACTCACATGCGTCATGGTATGCGATTGTTCCGCTCTAAAGGTAGGCCCAAACGTATAAACATCTCTAAAGGCTTGGGCAAACACTTCTGCCTGCAATTGACCCGAAACCGTCAGACTCGCTTTTTTTCCAAAAAAGTCTTTGGAATAATCAATTGGACCTTTTTCTTTTTTTAAGGCTTCCATATCAAGAGTGGTTACCTGGAACATCTCACCGGCTCCTTCCGCATCTGATGCGGTAATAATAGGACTTGTAAGATGCACAAAGTCACGCTCTTGAAAGAAGTTGTGAATCGCCTGCGTCAAAAGACTGCGGACTCTGAACACCGCAGTAAATAAATTCGTTCGTGGGCGTAAATGCGCATTTTTTCTTAAAAACTCGCGCGAATGACGTTTCGGTTGAATCGGATAGTCTTCTTCCGAGTCACCGATCAGTTCCACTTCTTTCGCTTTAATTTCAAACGGTTGGGGACGGTCTGGTGTAATCACTATATCCCCCTTCACACGCAGTGAAGCACCTACTCTGATCTTTTGGGTATCCTTAAAATTAGCCAGTTCAGTATCGTATACAACTTGAATGGTTTCAAAATACGTTCCATCATTCAAATTGATGAAACCAAATGATTTTTGAGCACGGTTACTACGCACCCACCCAAAAAGGGTAATATCTTTATCCTTGTATTCTTCATACTTAGCATATAAATGTCTAACTGATGTCTTCATAACCTAAAACCTCCTATATAATAAAAAAACGCCCTCAATTAAAGGACGAATAAGCTCCGCGGTACCACCTTTGTTCAAAAGCACTTTAGACTTTTAACGCAAGTCATACGGATGGGTCTACTTTATTCTTCCATCTCTCCCGGTGTTATTCAATATACTTTTTCTACTCGACTCCCACCATCTCGAGTTCGCTAATTTTAGGGTTAAGTATACTTACTCGTCCGTTCATCAATTTATCTTATATTCTCATTATAAAGCAATGTTTGTCTTTGTCAATAAGATGTTTATTATTGGTATATATCGCCGATAATGATAAAATATAACTATAGAAACATATTTAGGTAAGGGGGAATTATGTGAACTATCGAAGAAATATCGTACTCCCACGGGTTATTGCGGCCATTGTGGATTTCATTCTCTATACATTTTTAATCAGTCTTTCCCAAGCAGTGATTAGACCACTACAGTTTTTCGATGATAACATCACCGATATCAGCTTTGAAGCACCTGCAAATTTAGCCATCGAACCTAGTGATATTGTAATCAGTATCATAATCGCTTTAATTATGGGATTAATCCTTTATGTCTATATTCCGTATCAAAAAGATGGAAAAACACCTGGTAAAATCCTCATGGGGATCAGAGCAATTGACGAATCCGGCAACAACCCTAAACTTTGGCAACACTTCTTAAGAGCCATCATGCTTTATGGTTATGTCATTTATCTTTTCGCGTTAGTCCTTTTATTCATCGATGTTGAGGCATTTATGGTATTTGAATATGCAATCAATATAGGATATGGCATATTCTTGTTGCTTGCTTTAGGGATGATCATTGCATCGCCTGATTCCAGAGGCCCGCACGACATTCTCTCAAAAACCTATGTCGTCGATGAAAACTATGATCCTAAAATGAACGAAGCACCGAAACACCATAACCCTACAAACTGGGCCTTCAAAGAAACTGAAAACGAAGACGATGATTTTTTATCACAATATGATAAAAACAGTCCTTGGGACCGCTAATAATAGACAAAAGGCAGCTTTTTTCCAGCTGCCTTTTTTAATACTTATTTATTCATAACTTGGTTTTCTACTTAAGTCTGTTTCATATTCATCGAGTAATTTATATAATTTATCAAGACTTTCCAGTCGAGAAACTTCGCGTTTAATCACTGTTGAACCCGGTAATCCTTTGATATACCATGCGGTATGCGAACGCATTTCAAGGAGTGCCAACTTTGACCCTTTGTATTTTTCAAGACTTTTCGCATGTCTTCTAGTCATATCAAGACGTTCTTGATACGTGATGTCCTTACGATATTCTCCCGTTGCTAAATACGCGTTAATCTGTTCAATTAACCAAGGGTTACCGCGCAGGGCTCTTCCAACCATGATGGCATCTACGCCAGTGTATTCAAGCATATATTTCGCATCTTCTGGCGTTTTGATATCCCCATTGCCTATCACTGGGATATCTACCGCTTCTTTCACCGCTTTGATGATATCCAGATCAACACTGCCTTTATACATTTCATTGCGTGTTCGTCCGTGAATAGCTAATAATGAAGCGCCAGCTTTTTCAAGTCGTTTCGCAACGCTGATAGCGTTTTTCTCACCATCATAACCCGCACGTATTTTAACGGAAACAGGTTTGTTTGAAACCAATACCATTTCACGCACAATCTCTTCGAGATACCCTTCATCAGTCAATAATTTAGCCCCAGCCCCGGTTTTAATCACTTTAGGGACAGGACAGCCAACATTAAGATCAATAAAGATAGCGGGCGTATTCAGTGAGGCATATTTTGTGGCTTCACGTAGATTATCAACATCACTTCCAAATAATTGTAGTGAAACAGGCCCTTCATTTTCTTCAACTTCCATCATTTCAAGGGTTTTTTGATTACGGTGATTAATGGCTTTGTCGCTCACCATTTCAGTATAAATGAGCGCTGGGTCAAAAGTTTTCAGGATTTGTCTGAACGCTATATTGGTTATGCCAGCCATTGGTGCAACAACTACTTTACTGTTTTCGAACAATTTTTCTGTTTTCATAATGCCACCTCATTAGCACCAGTATTTTGCCATAGCTTGAAGTTTTTTTCAATTGATTTGTGATAAAATAAATTTATGCTATAATAGGCGCGGTGATAAAAATGAAAGATTATTTAGCAAAAGCATACGCATTTGACGGCAAAGTTAGATTATACGCAGCAAGAAGCACTAATTTAGTATCCGAAGCGCAAAAAATCCATGGCCTTTGGCCTTCTAGTAGTGCCGCACTCGGTCGATTATTGACCGGTGGGGTTATTATGGGCGCCATGTATAAAGGCGAGCAAGAACTTACCATCAGAATAGAATCCGATGGCCCAATCGAAGGCATGGTCGCCACTACAAACGCTAAAGGAGAAATCCGTGGATATGTAGGAAACCCTCGTTTATTTTTCCAACATAATGATGGCAAAATCAATGTCTCGCAAGCGGTTGGGAATGGAAATTTCCATGTTACAAAAGACGTAAAGGTCAGAGATATCTTTACATCCACAGCCAAACTACAAACCGGTGAAATCGCTGAAGATATGGCCTATTACTTCACCGCCAGTGAACAAATCCCCTCAGCCGTTTCACTCGGCGTAAAAGTTAATGATGATAACTCTATTTTATATGCGGGTGGATTTATCTTACAAAGAATGCCTGGGTGTCCTGAGGAAACCATTGAGTTAATCGAAGAACGCTTGAAAACCCTTAAAACATCGACACAAATGTTAGAAGAAGGGTATACCCCAGAAGACATGATTCAAGAAATTACACAAGGGGACCATAAAATATTACATACTATGGATTTATCCTATAGCTGTGATTGTAATCGTGAGAAATTCGAACGCGGACTCATTTCACTTGGGAAACAACAACTTACGAACATCAAAGAAGAAGATGGTCAAATTGAAACAGTTTGCCATTTCTGCCAAAGTAAATATCATTTCGATGAGGCCGCAATAGACGCGCTCATCGCAGAAACGGAAAATAAAGGCTAATGAAAAGGCGATTGTCATATGTTGACAATCGCCTCTTTTTTATAGGGCTTTTAAGTATCTCGAAATTTCCCATTGTGTCACAGATTTACGATAATCTGACCATTCATCTTCTTTTGCTTTAATGAATTTAGTATAGACATGGTCGCCTAACGTTTCTTTCATTAACGTGGATTTCTTCAATTCTTTTAACGCATCTTTAAGATTTTCAGGTAAATTTGCAATCCCTAAAGATTCGCGTTTGTCACGTTTTAGTTTATATAAGTTTTGGGTCACTGGTTTGATGTGTTTATGTTTATTTTCAATCCCATCCAAACCGGCAGCCAGGACGGCACTCATGGCCAAATAAGGGTTGGCTGCTGGGTCTGTTGAACGTATTTCAGTTCGAGTTGCCTTCTGACGGGCAGAGGGAATACGAATCATCGCGGTACGGTTCGCATCACTCCAAGCGACATAGATAGGCGCTTCATACCCTGGGACTAATCGTTTGTAAGAATTAACAATCGGATTGGTAATTGCAGTAAAACTACGAGCGTGTTTAATCAAGCCTGAAATGAAATACTGACAGGTATCCGATAGTTGATACGGCTTATTTGGGTCATAAAAGACATTTTCATTGGCATCATTGGTCAAGGAACAGTTCGTATGCATCCCTGAGCCATTGACAGATTCAATTGGCTTCGGCATAAACGTGGCATGCAAGTTATGACGCTTGGCGATATTTCTAACCACCAATTTAAAGGTTTGTAGTTGATCACACGCTTCTAAGGCATCATTGAACTCAAAGTTAATTTCATGTTGTGAAGGGGCAACTTCATGATGTGAGGCTTCCATACAAAAATCAAGTTTTTGCAGTTCTAAAACGATATCACGACGGCACTCCTCCGCACCATCGACTGGCGCCAAATCGAAATAGCCACCATGATCGTTAAAATCGCGGGTTACTTCATGTTCACCGTTTCTTTTAAAGAGGAAAAATTCTGGCTCTACACCAATTTTAAAGTTATTGAAACCCATCTCACGCATCTTTTTAAGATTTCGCTTTAAAATGAAACGTGGGTCTCCTTCAAACGGTGTTCCATCTGGTCTATATACATCACAAATCAAACGGGCGACATTGCCATAAATACTATTCTCCCATGTCAATACCAACCACGTATTGACATCCGGGTTCAAATACATATCAGCCTCTTCAATTCTAGCAAAGCCATCAATTGATGACCCATCAAACATTACCTTGTTATCCAGTGCATCCGATAATCCATTTATCGGTATTTCAACGTTTTTAATCGTCCCGTGAATATCTGTAAAACATAACCTTATATATTTCACATTTTGTTTTTTAGCATCTTCCAATATTGTTTCTTTTGTCCACATTATGTAATCCCCTCCATTATTTTTCATTAATTATACAAAAAAATTTACATTTGCGCAATTACCAAATTTAGTGTTTATTGGACAACTAATAGTTGCCTAACAACTATCATATTCTTAGTATTCCCCCAATATCGATTATAAATAAAATCACGGTTAACTTTTATATAACCCTTGCACAAGCCTAATATTACTAATGCAAGATAATTTTTGGAACTGCTTGACCATAAGAATGCTTTGACAATGAACCATTTAAAAATACGGTCCTAAAAACTAAATAAAAAAATTATGTTTTAAGATTCACTATATCAAATTATTCAGTATTGGATTATACTTCTACCCTTGTTTCAAGTAGGGGAAAAGCATTAATAAGTTAGTGTCCCACTTATTGTATAAAACGTGAAATATAGCCATACTTATGAATCTTTTTAACAGTTGATACTTATTAATTAGTGTTTTTTGGGCACAAAAAAACATCACAAATGTGATGTTTTAAGTGACCATTCTATTCCGCGTATAGTGGAAATTGTGTTGTTAGTTCCTTAACTTGCGTTTTAATTTGATCAATCACGAAATCATTGTTTGGATTCATCAAGGTATCATAAATCAGTTTGGCAACTTTGCGCATGGCATCAGCATCAAAGCCTCTACTGGTGAGGGCTGGTGTGCCTAAACGAATCCCACTGGTGATAAATGGTTTTTCGGTATCATTAGGCACCGTGTTTTTATTACAGGTAATGTGCACACGTTCTAACATTTCTTCAGCATCCTTACCGGTTAATCCGGTTAGCTTCTTGACATCCACAAGCACTAGATGATTATCTGTGCCACCACTAATCACTTTAAATCCTAGCCGCATCAGTTCCTCAGCGAGCGCTTTCGCATTGGAAACGACCGTGGCTTGATAGATTTTAAACTCAGGACTTAAGGCTTCTTTGAATGCGACGGCTTTCGCCGCAATGATATGCATTAAAGGACCACCTTGAATCCCAGGGAAAATCGTTTTATTGATCTTTTTATATATTTCTTTATCATTAGTTAAAATAATCCCACCACGTGGACCCCTTAATGTCTTATGCGTAGTAGAAGTAACGATATCGGCAACTTCACAAGGATTATTGTGTAACCCTGCGGCTACTAACCCGGCAATATGCGCCATATCAACCATTAAATAGGCGTTCACTTCATCGGCGATTTCACGAAACTTTTTAAAATCAATTTCACGAGAATACGCACTCGCCCCTGCCACAATCATCGCAGGTTTTATCTCATGAGCCTTTTTTCTGACCGCTTCATAGTCAATCGTTTCATCATGGTCACTGACGCCATAACTATGAAATTCATAATCAATTCCACTAAAATTCAAAGGATGACCATGTGTGAGATGTCCACCATGATCAAGACTCATCCCTAACACTTTGTCTTTATGTTTTAAAAGCGCACGAAAAGCGCCCATATTAGCTGTAGAGCCAGAGTGCGCTTGCACATTCGCATACTTGACGTTAAAAAGTTCCTTTATTCGTTCACGCGCAAGTGTTTCGACGGTATCAACGTGTTCACACCCACCATAATACCGTTTTTTAGGATACCCCTCAGCGTATTTGTTTGTCAAAATTGATCCGTCAGCTTCCAATACCGCTTTACTGACAAAGTTTTCACTGGCAATAAGTTCTAAGTGATCTTCTTGACGGTTTGTTTCGTTGGTAATAGCATCGTATATTTCTTGGTCTTGGTTTTTAATATGTTTCATGTGAAACCTCCTTACTGTTCTTCCACTCGGAGCCACTTACGACTGACCCATACAGTCACGGCAATCGAGAGGGTTAAAAGGAATAATATGATCATCCCACTAACTAACCAGAAATTCTGCGGCAAAATACGAATAAGGACATCGCCACTTCGCAAAAGCCAATCATCATTGTCAAAGAATATTTCGTGGAAAATGGTAAAGGCCGCATTGAAGTTAATCATAAACCAACCTCCTACAAACATCACGAAAAACAATGGGACAATATAAATATCTCTAAATGTCTCATATAACAATTGTTTGGATTTAAAGTAAAATAATGTCGAAATCCCCACCACACCAAGTAGGGCAATGACTCCCGCAATTCTTACATTGGTATACACATCACGGACATCGACCATATGGCGGATTTCAATATCACGCATCACTGGCGCATCATCATCTGGGGTTGCCCCAAAGGTCAAATCATCATGACGGTAATTGAGATAATCAATTAACTGTCCACTGACGTACCCGTAATCATACGTGTAGGTGGTTCCATCAATGCGCCATCCCGTTCCATCATGAGATTCATAAAGACCTTCACTGATGTTCATGTATGTTTTGGTCGTCAATAACGACGAAAACAGGGCAATGAAGATAATGGGATACATAAGCCAAACTAAGTATTTTAATGCTTTCATAATTATCACCTGGTCACTATTTTATCACAAAATGTGTGGTTGTGAATAAAAGTGAGCCAAGTGACTCACTTTTTATTCATTATTTTGATTCAAGGA
>PWOH01000012.1 GCA_003557505.1 Mollicutes bacterium
ATGAAATGCAATCAAACGAATTAATCTATGAAAGCAATAGTGATAAAAGCATAATTGCTACACTAAATGATTTCACTGTTAGCACTGATGAGTTCTTTGAAGCTGCGGTTGAGCGTATTGGTACACAATATGCGACGGATTTAGCCAAAATTGAATTTCTATTTGGAAGTGAGTACTTCGAAGAAGCTTATGGGTCAAACCGTGATGTCTTCAGAAACTCAAGTGAACTAATGCGTATGCATAGAAATGATTTACGTGAAGAAAAACAAAACTTCTCTAATGGAATTTATGCACAGTTTGGCTTATCACCTGAAACCTTTAGCTGGAACGAGTATCTATTCCTCTTCGGCCAAGCACAACCGATCCGTCAACAAATATTGCAGATGATGGGCATGCCTGATCCGGTTGGACGCTATAGTTTCTCTGAACAATCAGCGTTCTCAGGAGAAGAAGACTTACTAAGACAAATGGTAGAACGTACCATCCGTTATGATTATATGAGTTTGCAAATTGATTATGATTATTACCATCAATTGGTGGAGAAAAACTTTGACAACCATTTCTCATTAATCGCTGAACATATCTTGGTGTATACTGATATGCAAAATGACTTTATCCCTGATGACTTTGATGAGTATTATGACTCATTGGGAGAAGAAACTGAAAAAGATGAGTTAAATGCCTTACGCGCCAATCTTTATGATAAAATCAACGATCGTGTTGATGATGGTGATTCACTACGTGACATTGCCAGAGAATATATGAGAAGCCTTCGCGGCGAAGATGAAGAAGATGACGATTACAGCGAATGGGCAGTTTATCGTAACGCTGGATTAAGAGTCACTCATCAATCGCTTAATGAAGGAAATTCATTGAATGCTCGCAACACCAGAAACTATGCGGAAAACTTTGTAACTGCACTCAAAGCTATCTATGATAACTTTGATGAAGAAGAAGACTTTGCCGTTAACGATTCACTGACAAGAACACAATTCGGATTCCACTTTATTCGTGCTGAACAAGGGTCAGCCTTTGAAATTCCAAGTGCTCGTCTTGAAGAAGGCGACGATGGATTTGACGAGCGTATTGCCAATGATTCAGACATGCCAAGTGCTCAGCAAATTGAACTCTATACCAAAACTGTCATTGACCAGTACATGGGCAGTGAGGTTGATATTGATTTCCCAACTGAAATCATTGAATCGCTTTCTCTATTCTACGAACCAGTCTTCAATGTATTACTGAGTGAGTATTACTTTACTATTTTGATGGCTGATATGATGATTGATGAAGATGTACAATTTGCCAGCAGTCAAGATTACCACATTTCAAAATTAAACGGTTTATCTGATTTCTATAACCGTCGTTTATTCCCACAACTTCACGAATAATTTAACCTATAAGCAGGATGTCATTGACATTCTGCTTTTTTTTATGCATTCAAAGCAAACAAAAAGCCACAGGATTACCCCGTGGCTGATTATTGTTTTTATTCTTTTTCTTCTGAGTCGTCTGAGTCTGAATCATCATCGTCATCTTTTTGCTTAATCGCTTCGACTTCGAGTTCTTCATCTTCAGTACTTTCTTCTTCAATTTCCTCTTCTTCTTGTGGGAATGAGATGCTGACAATAATCTCATCTTCATCAACAAGTGGCTTAAAGCCTTCTGGAAGATCTAAATCAGAAATACGTAGTGCGTCATTTCCTTCAAGTCCAGTTACATCAAGTTCAAAGCTTGAGATACCGCTACCTGCAGGGAAATCTGTTTCAACGACATTGTAGATTTGTTCAACAACAAGTCCGCGTTTTTCAACCTCATCACGATTGAGGACATCCACTGGAATTTCCGCAGTGATGGTATCGTCCGCAGCGATTTTTTGAAGATCGAAATGTAATACGTGATTGTGACGAATTGGATCCACTTGAACTTCTTTGAAATATACTTGGTGTTTCTTTCCGCCAAGTGTGATTTCAAATGTCATACTTTTACCGTATTGTTGGTAGGTATGGACAAAATCTTTGTAATTGATTTTGATTGGGGTAGGTTCAATCCCTTTCCCGTATAGTACGCCTGGCACTAATGAATTAGCGCGCAAGTCTTTGAGTTTTTCAGTTCTTTTTTCAGCTTTCATAAATGATTTTTCACTCCTTAAGATATAACAAAAACCTCAAATGCATATTTTTCTTTAATAGTTTAACACAGCGGTTTTTATTTGTCTATTTATATTCTTATTTTAACTTTGATTTATAGTAGCGTTCTCTGTCTAATACACCTAAAGATTGGGTGAACTCTCCTGGTTTTGTTTGTTTGAGGGCATCACCGAGTACCGCAAACTTCGAATCGATATTATCAATAAAGTGTAAGGCAAGAGCTTCAGGAATGTTAGGTTTTTTAGGTGATCCAAAATTCCCATAATAATGATGCGAAAGCACCATATGTTGCAGTAACAAGCGTTCTTCACTGTCATAAACATTTTCTTGGTGGGCGATTTCTCCGATTTTTTCAACGCCCATCGCAATATGACCAATCAGACGCCCTTCTTTCGTGTATTCTGGCGCATAATAATTGGAAAGTTCAATAATCTTGAATATATCATGTAAGACAATGCCGGCAATTAATAGTTCTTCCTTGAGATAGGGATAGGTTTTCACAAAGCCCTCGACCAAAGAAAGCATCGTTGAGGTATGATGGGCAACCCCACCAATGTAGGCGTGATGAAATCTAGTGGCGGCAGGATACAAATAGAAATCTTTCTCATGTTTATTGTAAAGCCCTAATGTAATGGCCTTAATGGTAGGATTCGTAATTTTTTGTAAGAATGATTCAATGGTTGCTTTAATATCGTCAATGGGAATGGGTGCAAAATTATAAAAAGCCCCCATGACTTTTTCTTTTTCCGAATAATTGAGTTCAACGTCGCTGATGTGTGTGAAATGTTGCACTAAAAACTGTTCGCGTCCTTTGAAATCGATTGGTTCGACCTCAAAAAGATACACTTCACCTTCAATGACATCCTGTGTTTCATCCACGCGCAATGTAAGTCGCGTATCATCCTTAAGTAATACACTCAGGGTATTAGTTTCGTAAGTCGTTTGGTTGTACGAGTCAACCTTTGCATAAAATGTTTGCATGGGTTTCACCTTCATATCTTTTGGCGGAGCACAGTGGTTCCGACCGTGTTAAGGGTTAAGGATTGTAATCCTTTGGTACCTTTTGAGCGCTCCGATTGATAGATTATATCAAAGGCACCCTCAAATGTAAAGTTTTCACTTTGGGGATTGTTTTTAAAGATGATAATAAGATGCTCATCCTCATCTCTTAGTTCATAACAAATTGATCCGCTATCTTTAAACCGGACATAGGAATGACTTTCAATTTCATATGCACTTCGAAGACGCAATAAACTATGTGCCTGTCGTAAGCGAATCAGTGCTTTGAAGTTTTCAATAGATGCTTGGTGTTTATCGATAAGATCCCATTTCACCATATTGACTGAATCGGGACTCTTATACGAGTTGGAATCGCCATTTTTACTGCGGTAAAATTCCTGACCCATATGGATGAAAGGCACCCCTTGAATCAACATTACCATTTCCAGGGCAAGCTGTTGGGAACGGAGTCGATCACTTTCTTTCGCGTCTTTCATTGCGATTTTGATTTTATCATAAAACGTATGATTATCATGACATTCGACATAATTGATAGATTGAGAAGGATATTGTATTGCCCCTTTACGGTGGGTTTTCGCTTGAATAATCTTTTCAAGTTTCGCTTTATTAATGATGCGCCCCATCGCAAATCCACGTGATTTTAGCTTAAAGGTTTCGCCTTTAATGTGCTCACGCGTTTCATCGTTGAAGAATCCAATATTGAATAAACTACGATAATTGTTCATGTGCGCAAGATATTTTTTCTCAAACGGTGCCGGCATTTCCCATCCTTCACCATATAAAAGTATATGTTCATCTTCACTCTCAAGCTTTTGACGAATGATATGCATTGTTGTTAGGTCAATGAGTCCCATTAAATCAAAGCGGAAGCCATCGACACCATAAAAGCGCGTCCAATGCATCACTGAATCGACAATAAACTTACGAATCATTTTACGTTCAGTTGCGAGGTCAGAATCACAGCCGCTTCCATTGGTTAGAACCCCGTTTTCATCTACACGATAGGCATAACCGGGAATCATTTTATCAAATGGGAAGGTTTTAATATTATAAACATGGTTATACACCACATCCATAACGACGCCTAAGCGTTCTTCGTGTAGTTTATCAATCATATAGCGGAGATTGTTAATACGTTCGTAGGGGTCGTCTGGATTATCGGTAAAGGAGCCTTCTGGGACATTGTATTGTGAAGGATTATAACCCCAATTATATTTTTTGAAGGGATTTCGTTCGTCAACACCCTCAAAATCATAAAACGGCATGAGTTGTACGTGGGTAATCCCCAGTTCTTTCAAGTAATCAAATCCCGCAGGACTACCTTCTTTGGTGTGAAGGTTTTCTTCTACGACGCCTAAAAACTTTGAACGGTTTTTACTGTTTATTGATGGGTCGGATGTCATATCACGAACTGATGCTTCATAAATGATCGCATCGGTCGGATAATTACTGTTAAACGGTCTGGGGTGCACTTGTTCATAAAGTTTATCTGAATCAATGACATAGTTGACCTCACCATTCGCACTTTATGCGATGGCGTAAGGGTCGTTGAACTGTCGCATTTGACCGTTGACGTAAGCTTCAAATAAATAAGCTTGACCTTCAAGGTCGCCCTCTACTTTACAACGCCATACCCCTTGATTTTTGTACTTAAAAGGCAAACGTTTTTCTTGGCCATCTTCAAATAAAATCAAATTGACTTCCTTAGCGACAGGGGTCCATAGTTTGAAGGTTGTCTTCTCTTTTTGATAGCTAAATCCCAAATCGTTTCCATCATAATAATACAGTTCATCAAAAAGTTCGCTGCGTACAACTTCACCACTAAATAATTCCACACGAGAACCATGATTATCGACGATGTCGTAATGTTTGTTTAAGAAGATAAACCCAGTAAAATGCAAGGAATATTTCACATAGTCATCATATTGTGTTGTCTTTTCTATTTCCAAGGGAATCTTTTCGTTATTGCCTGCGGCAATAAAGGATTCAATATAACCTTCATGGTAGTCGTAGGGAACTAGGACGCTGATTTCATGAAATCCTTCTAAATATGCTGTAAATTGTGCCATTTTATTCACTATCCTTTAACGCTTTAAGTATATTTTCAGCACGATGAAGCAGTGCTTGTTTTTGGTTGTTGGTGTTGCCATTTAAGACATCTATTAGTAATTGCCGTAATGTCTTTGATATGTTGCGTTTATCAGAAATATCAAACGTGTTTAATAAATCTTTTCCGGTAATTGCCAAGTCCTTTTCTTTTCTAAGAATTAAAGACTTATGTAAATGATTAATTTGGTCACTACGGTCGATGTCACCAAGCAAAATGTTGAGTTTATTCGCTTTTAAACACAATGTTTTGCCATAGTCAAAGACATTAATGGTTTCAAACCCTTTTTTAAAGGTTTGTTTATGTAGGTCACTCAAAGTTTTAAACTCGCGATAAAAGCGATTGGAAAACTTAAAGTGGGTGTCCTTAATGCCTTTTACTGCATCCATCAATGCAAATGCTAAGAGATGATCGTATTGTCCGGTAATTTTGCTTAGTTTTTCAAAACCTTCCTGAAGGTTCAACGTTTTATGGACACCAGTCTCAACTATGGTTTGGAGCGCAAATTGTGAAGCGGGGGCATCCAGTAATTTAAACAGTTCATCTTGAACGCGCTCAACCGATATTTTTGTGATAAGCTGTTGGTTGTGTTCAATGGCTTTTAAAGTTTCTCTCTCAATGCTAAAATTGAGTTGCGCGGAAAACCGGAAAGCTCTAAGCATTCTGAGGGCATCTTCTTGAAAACGTAGTGCCGGTTGACCGATGGTACGAATGACTTTATCCATAAGATCTTGTTTACCATTATGATAATCATGAATGATTCCTTCGCTATCCATCACCAATTGATTGATTGTGAAATCTCTTCGCGAAAGGTCTTCTTCTAATGTCTTTGCAAAGGTAATACTGTCAGGATGCCTGTGATTATCATAGGTTGTTTCTTTGCGATATGTTGTGATTTCAAAAGGTTTACCTTCAATTAAAACAGTGATCGTTCCAAAGGTTTTTCCAGTTAAAACTGTTTTGTCGAACAAAGCTTCGATTTCTGTCGGAGTTGCATTTGTCGTAATGTCAATATCATTGGTTTTTCGCTTCAGTAAATAATCACGGACAAAACCGCCGACAAAATAGGCTTCAAAATTTTCCTTATTTAATGTTTTTAAAATAAAAAGTGCAGATTCATGCTGTTTGTTCATAGACATCACCAAGTGAATTATACTATATAAGGACGTGTTTTTCTATGATATGAACCAAAACTAAAAAATAAATGGTATGATTAATATGGAGTGTGGTTATATGAAAAGTATTAAAGCACCAATTACTGATGAATTTGAAGTCAAAAACTCACGATTTATTACCTATCTTATCCCTTTGGATACTGTGGACAACGCTAAAAACGAACTCATGACTATTAAACAGAAACATCCTGATGCAAATCATCATTGTTCGGCTTATATAATTGGGGATAACCAAGAAATACAAAAAGCAGATGATGATGGCGAGCCCTCACAAACAGCGGGTGTCCCTATTTTGGATGTTTTTAAGAAAAATGAGATTACCAATGTATTGTGTGTTGTGGTTCGTTACTTTGGTGGCGTCAAACTTGGAGCTGGTGGCTTGATACGCGCTTATTCCAAAGGCGCTTCTGAAGCACTGAAAAAAGCGACGTTAACCCAAAAACAAAAATATGATTATTTAGAGATTCGTGGCTCTTTTGACAGCATTGGTATATTAGAACACCTAATTGGCGAACACGCAACGTTATTAAGTCGTGATTATGGCGAAGATGTGATATTTAATGTATCAATATTATCACGCGATAGAGAATCTTTTGAAGCAAGATTAATCGAAAGTACACAAAATAAAGTATCTATTAACATCATCAAAAGCGTCGAATATTATCAATGAAAAAGCGTTCAAATAGAACGCTTTTCTTAACCCAAGATTCGCAATGATATCGTGATTAAATTCATAATCGCTTTTAACACGAGATAACTTAAAGCAATTGCCGTGAAAATATAAATAATTTGAATTTGCCAGATTGCACCTTTTTGGAAATATTTCGTAAGATCAATACGCATCAGTGCAGTGAAACTTAAAGCTAATAAAATAAAAAATAACAATGTTTCAAATATGCCTAAGGCAACTGGATCCATCTTGCGCCTCCTTATTATTGTATAATGGCATCGTCATCATCAGGGTCAAACTCTGAAGATTGAATCGAGACAACCACGTCATTTGGTAGACAAGTGAGCGGTCGGAGTGGTGAATTTGTTTCCCCTTGATTCTGACAAATATTTTGTGGTGAAGTTTCATCAATAACACTAACTTTATGATCACGATATTGAATTACCACATTACCAAGATTACCCTGTACTGTATACGTCATTTCTTCTTCGTCTATTGTTATAACGGCGGTGTCGTCTAAAATGGTATAAGAACCATCTTCTAAGTGAATATATAGAATTTCAACCCCTCGATAACGAACAATTGCAGTGCCATCAATAGTCTGTGAGCGTGCTTGAAAGACGAACACAGTAATCATGGCCGCTAAAGAAATAATAAAAATAGTCCCAATTAAAATAATATCATTTTTACTCATATGCATCGCCTCAACGGTATTATATCATAAATTATTACCGTGTCATATGGTTTGATTTAATGATTTGTATCTTACATTATATAGATTGTAACTATGTTTAGAAAAAACTATAAAATTAGGAATAACAATTGACAATTGTATTACAAGTATCTATAATACAAGCTGTAAGACAAATTCATAATAAAATAAATTGACGGGAGGAAATTTTATGAAAAAGTTTTTAGCACTAACATTAACATTATTATTCGCTATTTCACTAGCTGCTTGTGGTGGAAATGGCGACAACGGCGACAATGGTGACAATGGCGACAACGGCGACAATGGCGACAATGGTAATGATATCGAATATGGAGATTATGCACCAGGGCTTCATTTAGGATATACCGACGGTCACCAAAACACTTATGCATGGGTGTATGTTGATGCAGAAGGAAACATTGCTGATATCTTTATCGATACTGTATACATGAAGAGCCAAGAAGACGGTCCAGTATCATGGGAAAGCCGTGGAAATGAAGTAGAAGGTATCGCAACGACTAAAATGAGTCTTGATTATGGTCAAGGCTATGACATGAGAAACGATGGTTTATGGTGGCACGAACAAGTTCAATTGGTAATTGATGACATCATCGAAAACCAAGGAATCATTGATTACTCGATCGATGAAGATGGCGACTTCATTGAAGATGGCGACGATGTTATCGCTGGTGTAACTATTACTGTTTCTGGTTATTTAGAAGCTACTGCTAACGCATTAGAACAAGCTGAACTCGGCGAAGGCGAAACACCTGCTGATTACGATGTTCCAACCTTTGAAGGGACTGGCGATTATACACCTGGTCTTCACTTCGGTTATACTGATGGTAATCAAAATACAGTTGGTCTAATTGCAGTGAATGAAGATGGACACATTGTCTATGCAACAGCTGATACTGTATACCTTAAAACTCAAGAAGACGGTCCATTATCTTGGGACAGCCGTGGGAACATGGTAGAAGGTATTGCAACTACTAAACTAAGCTTAGATTATGGACAAGGCTATGACATGAGAAATGATGGTTTATGGTGGCATGAGCAAGTTGCACTTGTTATGGAAGATATCGTTGCGAACCAAGGCATCATCGATTACTCAATCGATGAAGACGGTGACTTCATTGAAGATGGCGACGATGTTATCGCCGGGGTAACCATTACTGTTTCTGGTTATCTAGAAGCAATTGAAAACGCAATCGCTCAAGCAACTGAATAATACTTGATACAATATGTAAGAGGCGTTGAGAAACGTCTCTTTTTTATCCGAAAATTATCTTAATTTTATAACCTTATGTTATAATCAACGTGGTGATATATATGTTTAATTTCCTTAAAAAAATAATATTAATAACTGTTGTTTTTGTTAGTACTTTTAGTTTAATCGCTTGTGATGGTTTTATTGAAAATACCAATCAACAAAGTA
>PWOH01000140.1 GCA_003557505.1 Mollicutes bacterium
AATGATTTATTTAACTTATTTGTGTTTTTGGAGTTAGCGACGATTATTGTAGCAATTCTCATTGCCTATAATAAAAAAGGTGAATCTTTCAGAGCCGCCATTTATTATCTTGTTTTTAATGTTCCGGCCATGCTCGTATTTCTTATCGGCATTATCTTTGTCTATTACACGTATGGTTCCATCAACATTTTCGCCTTGACAGAACACTTCCAAGATGTTGATGATACCATAATGTTGCGTTTCTCATATGTCTTTATGATGGCCGGTATTTCGGTAAAAGCCGCGCTCTTCCCGGTATTTACTTGGTTGCCCAAAGCCCATGGAGTTGCTCACAGTGCCATCAGTGCGCTTTTAAGTGGATTGATCGTCAAAGGTGGCGTGTACTTGTTTTTCCGCATGAACTTCCTGTATGAAGGGGCTGGCTTTGCCTATAGCGACTTTTTCTTCTTTATCGGTGCACTAACTGCACTTGGTGGTGTCATGTTTGCACTGACGCAAAAAGATATCAAACAAATCTTAGCGTTTCACACGGTTTCCCAAATTGGCATCATAATGATGGGGTTATCCGGTATGGAAGAAGAAATTTTTTACGGTGGGGTTTTACATACCTTTAACCACGCCTTATTTAAAAGCCTCTTATTTCTTGGGGCTGGCGTTATTATTTCTGTGTATCGAACGAAAAAGGTCGGTGCCATTCGCGGAGTTATGAAAACGATGCCTGTTGTAAGCATCTTCATGATTGTGGGAATGTTGTCGATCACCGGAGCCCCGTTTTTCAATGGTTTTATCTCTAAATCTATTTTAAAATACGGTTTTGCGGACCAAGGGTATAAATATTGGACCCTCTATATCATCAACATTGGTACGGCTACATCGTTTATCAAAATGTCGCAAATATTTTTTGGTCCCAAAACGATATCCTATCCACTTAAAAATATGGCACAACATATTACCCTGATGATTATTGCATTTGGATGTGTTTTGTTAGGGAACCTCTACATTCCGTTCTCGGAAGGGTTCTTTGGCGTTTCAGTGACGAGATTTGATGTTGCATCGTTTTCATCGTTCTTTGATTATGGCTTAACGCTTGCAATCGGTTATGTCTTTTACAGATTTGTGATTGCAAAAGATTTAAAACCGGTTCGAATGATCAGAGAATCCAAGGCATCATTTGAAACCGCCAATTTATTATTCTTAGCTTATCTCGTAGCACTTACACTTTATTTTGTAATATTATAATCAACACATTAAAAAAATCGGTAAGGATTAATCCTTGCCGATTTTTGTTTGGTTTAACGGTATTTTTTCGAGCGACGTTTTGCTTGTTTAAACTCGATATTGAAAGCATCCAATAATTCTTTGAATTGGTCGGATTTTTCTTCTTTGGTCATTTCGCCACTATGGTCGATACGGGTTCCGATTTCGTAAAATGTTTTCCCTCGATGAGAAATTTTATCGAAAAAGATTTCGATATCTTTGTAGATAGCTTGAACACGATTGACACGAATCATATTAACATTTTGGACATTGCCACCATGTATTGACGTTAACTCCCCAATCTCACCTGCAGGTAGCTTGTTGTTGTACAAGAGAAGACGCATTTCTTTTTCACTGAGGCGTTGATGGTATTCTAAGTAAGTATTCTCATCAACAGTTGGTATTTTCAGCGTCAAATGATAAGAAATATGACCTTCTTTACGAATGGTACGTTCTCTTAAGGTGATGTCCCTATCTGCGAGAGAATATTCGGGGGTATCAAAATAATAATTATAATGGTAATCTTTTTTATCCGTGAACTGTACCATTAAGTAATCCATTATTTCATGGCACTGTGCTTTGGATAAAGCATGTCGCAGTTCTTTGTCAATCATACGTGTACGTTTTGGCATAGCTTCTCCTCCTCACTTAACCATATTATACATGATATAAAACGGTTTGTGTGTGTGCGAGACAAAAAAAATTATTTTGGACAGTGATATGCTAAAATGCGGTAGGGTCTTACATTGTTAAGAGAATATTTTCGATAATTTACCTTCACCATCACTGATAAAAGTGTATAATGAACCTATAGATTGCTGAAAAAAGGTGATAGTATGGATGTTAAAATCCGTTTCTCTTTTAGTAAGGTAAAAAAACTGTATTCTTGGGAACAAGGCCTCTATAAAGCAACTCAAGAGTTTTTACAAACAGGGGTAATGTCAAGTTTATATCTGAAAGATGTTGTTGATGAAATTCATAAATCTGGGCGATATATGGTAATTACAAAAGATACTGCTATTTTGCATGCCCAAAGTTATGCAACCATCAAAGAGCCTTTTATTTGTTATTTATATAGCCAACAAAGCGTTCATTTCTTTGGGAAACATATTCATCATATCTTTGTTTTTGGTGCTAAAAACCCTGAAAATCATCAGTGGTTACTATCAACACTGTCGTATTTTATTACAGCCTTAAGAGAGGATGCATCGCTAATTGGTGAAGAAGCAATGGCAAAATGGTTTAAACAACAGATGCAAAAAGGTGATTAAATGGAAACAATCGATATTAATAAGACAGTAAAAAGTATTATTGATGAACATCCTGAGTTTAAACAGGTCATGATTGAAATTGGATTGGTTAAAATAACCCATAAAAACATGTTGAATACCGTGGGACGCTTTACACCACTTAAACAAGGGCTTAAATTAAAAAAGATTGCTTTGGAAGATCTTCAAAGGGTTGCCAATAAACATGACTTCCAAATCATAGAAACAAAATCATAAGAGTTTACAAACACACTAATTACACCACTTAAGTGATATATTATAAAAATAGCCGTATTTGTTAAAATTTAACGGTTATTTTTCTATACTGTTGTTGTGAAAGGATGTGATACTTTGAGCGAGTTAATCGATAATCAAAGTAAAAAAAGGCGTCAAGCCTTAAAGAAATTAATTAAAGAACTTCATGAAGGGGCAGATACCGAAGACATTAAACGACGCTTTTCTCAAGAATTTGGCTCGGTAACAACAGAAGAAATTTCTCAAATAGAACAATCTCTCGTTGAAGAAGAAAATATCAGTGTTGAAGAAATTCAAAAACTGTGTGATATTCATGCCGGTGTCATGGGCAGTAGTGTCCAAGCGTTGCATGCGAATGATTTTAGTGAGCAAGCAGGGCATCCACTTTGGGTGTTAAAAGAAGAAAACCAAAGTGTTTTACAGTTGATTAATATAGAAATCAAGCCCTATCTAACTCAGGAAGGGAACCATGCTATCTTAATGCTTAGAGTTGGGATTGATCGTTTAAGTGAAATCAAAAAACACTACACCCGTAAAGAACAACTCTTTTTCCCGTACTTGGAAAAGAAAGGGATTACCACACCACCACAAGTCATGTGGGGCGTTGATGATGAAATAAGAGATAAAATTAACCATGTTTCCAACGTGTTGGATCAACCGGGCACTAGTGTTTCTGATGTTCGCAGTGATATTGAATCACTTGTCCACCAAGTTGAAGAGATGGTTTTTAAGGAAAATAATATCCTGATTCCCTTACTTAGTGAACAATTGAATTTATATAATTTTATTAAAATCGATGAAGGATCGGATGAAATTGGCTTCTTTCTCAATCCACCCAAACAACGCTTTAATCCTGAAATGGAAACAAGAGAAGATACACCTAGTGTGTCTCAAGGCAAGGTTGAATTTGATGCTGGCAGTCTTTATCCTGAAGAATTAAATGCGATGTTAAATTCATTGCCACTGGATATGACCTTTGTCGACAAAGACGGCCATGTCCAATATTTTACACAAGGGAAAGAACGTATATTTGACCGCCCTAAAACCATTATCGGGCGTCATGTCAATATGTGTCACCCACCCTCCAGTGTGGATACGGTGGAAAAAATTGTCAAATCGTTTGAAAGCGGTGAGAAAGATAGCGAATCGTTTTGGATTCAGATGCGCGGCAAATTCATTCATATTCGTTATTTCGCGGTCCGTGATAAAGCAAGAAACTTTTTAGGAACATTAGAGATGACACAAGATATCAGTGAAATCAAGTCACTAACCGGTGAGAAACGGTTGTTGGACGATGCGTAAGATTGTCTATATTGTGCTGGGGACACTTGCTATGATCCTCGGCATTATTGGCATTGTACTACCGCTTTTGCCAACCACGCCGATGTTACTGTTAACCGCTTATTTTTATTCAAAAGGCTCAAAACGATTTCATGAGTGGTTTATTGCAACCTGGTTATATAAACGTTATTTAAAAAACTATGCAGAAACACGCGCTATGACCAAAAAGGGAAAAATAAAGTTGATGCTTTTAGTCGATGTTATGTTACTGATTCCTTTTATTACCATTCCTATTGTGCCGATTAGAATATTAATCGTTGTATTGGTAATTACCAAATATTTGTATTTTTACACGCAAGTAGGGACAATTCCCCAACAAAAACAGAATGTCGGCTGACATTCTGTTTTATTTGGTATATTCTTGTAATAATTGAACGTAATGATCTTTGTTGGCTTTGATATTTTCTATTTCTTTTTCACCCAAAGTCTTAATGGTTTTAGCGGGGTTACCAACAACCAATGTATTGGCTTCAATGCGTTTTCCTGGAGGGACGACACATCCTGCTGCGACTAAGGCGTTTTCTTCCACCACCGCGCCATTGAGTATGATACTCCCCATACCGATAAGTGCACCATCTTTAATAGTCGCGGCATGAATGATGGCATTGTGTCCGACCGTGACATTATTCCCAATGTTGGTTGGTTGTCCTTCATCAGTGTGAATTACGGTGTTATCTTGGATATTGGTGTTATCGCCAATAACGATTGCTTCAATATCCGCACGTAACGTTGAGTTAAACCACACACCGACATTTTCACCTAACGTTACATCGCCAATCAAATGCGCGCCTTCAAATACATGGGCACTGTTTGCAAGTTTCGGGGTTTTACCTTTAAATGTTATGATGCTCATTGTTATCCACTTCCTCGTATATTTTATTTAACGTTGCTTTATCAAGTTCCAAAACCATCCAAATATAGCTTGCGGCTGCAGATTCATGGGGATGGTAGTACGTTTTAAAATGCTCAAGATCGGCGTCTTTGTTCAAACGATACAGCTTCTTGAGTCCATTCACAATGCCGATATCTTTTAAGGAAAAAATGTGCGGGCTTTGCAAGCAGACGAAATGAAACATTTCGACGCTCCATTTACCAACCCCTTTGACATTGAGCAAGGTTTTGTCAATTGTTTCAATGGGTTGATTTGGTAAGTCTTTTAACGCTTCCATATTCGCAAGCCGTTTGATGGTTTCGGCCTTCATTTTTGAAAGGCCTACTTCGCGCATGGTTTCGATTGATAGTGTCTTAAAATGCGTTTGTGTAACAGGTCCGCACCTTTCATAAAGGCGTTTGACAATTGATTCTTTGGCCTTTTCACTGATTTGTTGACCGATGATAATATCAACCATTGCTTGGAACGGGTCGTCAATTGACTGCTCATAAGGTTTGTTGCCGTATTTAAGTAACGCCTTCATATAAGGATCCTTTGCTTTTAAAAACTGTTTTGCTTCTTCACTAATAGTATATGCCATAAAAAATCACCATAGTCATTATAACATATGCATGGCTATGCTATAATAAAAAAGACCCCCTTGAAAGGACTGATATTTTGGAAAATCTTTATTTATTTCTTACGATGGCCGCTATTGGCGGGATTATCGGTTATTCGACCAACAAAGTTGCGGTTAAAATGCTCTTTCGCCCACACCGTGCGATTAATTTTGGTTTTTTTAAGATTCAAGGTGTTTTACCAAAACGTCAATCGGATATTGCTAAAAGTGTTTCTGAAATGATTGAGACTGCTTTATTAAATGAAGACGATTTGTTCGATAAAATTTTTACTGAATCTTCAAGAACATATTTAAAAGATACGATTGCACAAGCCATATCTAAAAAAATCCATCGTTTTATTCCTTCTATGTTTCGAACCATGTTAGGCGGAGATATTGATCATTTGGTTGATAACTTCATCGAACAAGAAGGCGATGCACTTATTAACACGCTTATTAATCATATCAAAGAAGCATCCAAAGAGGAATTTCGGATTGCGGACTTAATCGAAGAAAGAATTAATGCATTGGATTTGAGTGAATTCGAATCTATGGTTAAAACCTTGACCAAACGGGAACTAAGACACATAGAAACCATCGGTTTGATACTTGGTACACTCATAGGTGTAACTCAGTATTTCATTACCTCTTTCCTTTAGATAATCCCGTTGATTATGTTATAATTTTACAAGGTGATAAGATGAAAACATTTCGACATTACATGCCTGTGGATTTACATTTTGGAAACGGACGCCTCAATGATGCGTCACTTTTTAACTTACCGTTTCACAAGGCATTAATCATAACAGGCAAAGAGTCTACTGAAGGTGCCTCCCACGCATTTAGTGTACTGCTTAAAAATCTCGAAAGTCAATCGATTCTATATGTGATAGATGATTCCATAACACATCCTTTGAGTAAACAAGATATTCAATCTGCCATTGAAACCGCTAAAGAAAACAACTGTGATTTCGTAGTGGGCTTTGGCGGTGGGAAAACGCTTGATGCAGCCAAATTGGTCGCCAGGTTTATCAAAGAAGAGTTTACGTTATTTGATGGTTGGATGAAATCTCAGATGATCCCACCTTTTGAAAATTCTCCAATGTATTTATTAAGCATTCCAACTAGTTTTAATAATGCATCGGCATTAAACCCAAAAGCTTTTTTATATGATCTGCAACGACGCCGACAAGTACGTTTTAAGCATGAATCTTTATTTCCAAATAAAGCGATTATTGACCCAAGTATCCTTATAACATTGCCATCTAAGGTGCGTTTCAATCCAGTCATCGAAACCTTTATTCGCGCTATTGAGTTAATCATCGGTAAATACTCATTGATGCACACCTGGCGTGCCAAAGAAACACTTAAAGTGCTCATTCGCTATGCCCCGGCGTTAAATAAAGATCCATTAGATGAAGACGCCTTACATCATATTACTTATGCCTTAGTTAATTTATATCAACTGTATTTACCAAAGCCTTGGTTTCCACTCAATCAAATTTCTGATGCCATTGAAGGCTATCACGAACACTTACCGAATGGTGCCTTTATCACAGAAGCGGCGATATTTTACTTAAATCATCGTTTAGAAACAATTACGCCTGAAACCAGTGAAACGCTAAAAAACCTCTTTAAAGATACGGCATTTGATTCTGCAAATCTATATGTTTCCATTGGCTATTTCTTCAACGCTTTAAAATTTGAAGACAATCAACTGAAAAAATATGGGCTTGAACTGGCTTTAGTCAGTGACTATATGGTTCACCTTAAAACCATTTATCCTGATTTTCAAGCACTAAGCAATGACGCACTATACGACATTATTGAACGGACTTTGATTGGGGAGTGATTCCATGCGCTTTATCCACACCGCTGACCTTCATTTGAATGTCAGTTTATCCCATGCTTCATTTAAAAATGCCCGTGCACACGATAACCGTCTTTATGAAATTAAAGACACCTTCTTCAAGTTATTGGAACATGCGGAAAATGCTCAGGTCGACATGCTTTTTATCGCGGGCGACCTTTTTGATGACCCATCCATCAAACTTCACGAAATAGAAAGTGTTTTTGATCGCCTCAAAAACCTTTCGTGTGAAGTTTTTCTTTTAATAGGTAACCATGATGTCTTTTTACAGGAAAAAGCTTACCAAAGTCTTTTAAACGCTAAAAACATCCATAGTTTCACCAAAGATAATCCATCGTATGATATGGGTGATACGGTCGTTCATGGGATTAATACCGATCATTATGATCCATCATTTTTTCACGCACTGGACCAATCACTGGACCCTACTAAACAACACATCTTATTATTGCATGGTGATGTCATCAATAAACAAGATGACCATTTCCTAAGTGACATCAATACACTCAGTGATTCAAAGTTTGATTATATTGCGTTGGGTCATATTCACAAACATGCCTTTTTAAAAGACCATATTGCCTATAGCGGCAACTTAGAACCCCTGGATTTCACGGAAACCGAGTCTCGTGGCTTTATAGAAGGAACATTAAAAGATCACCATCTTTCCGCACGCTTTGTGCCATTTCAAAAACGGCGATTTATAACTACTAAAATAACAATTAATGAAAACGACTCAGAAGATGATATTCGACAAAAAATCGCTGAATGTGTCAGTGAAGACGAAAAAACCAACCATTTTCACCGCATTGAAATCCATGGAGATCGCGGGGAAATGGTAGAGATTCATCCTTCTAAGCTCATGCAATATTTTCAAGATAGCTTTTATTATATTGAAATCAAAGATAAAACTCAGATTGCCATTAACCTTGATGCGCTAAAAGATACTTACAAAGATACCATTATCAGCGCGTTAATCGAACAATACGAAAGCATTAAATCTGCGACTGATGAAGATTACACCGCAATGTTAGAAGCACTTAAAGCGTTGATGGAAACGGAGGACAAACGATGAGAGTATTGTCCATTCACATGCAGGGATTTGGGAAATTTCGTGATTACTCCCTAGATTTTTCCGAAGGATTAAATATTTTATATGGTCTCAATGAAGCAGGAAAAAGCACCATACATGCATTTATTGAAGGCATGTTTTATGGGTTTTTAGATCCCAGCAAGAAAACCAGACGGTTTTTCACAGAAATTGATCGTTATAAACCGAAAGATAATGCTGTATTTTCGGGATCACTTATTTTTAAACATGAAGGGAAAACCTATCGCATTGAAAGAAACTTTCAAAAACGCAAAGGAAATGTGAAATTGTTTAACAATACAACCGGTGAAGATATAACCAATACACTTCCACACCATAAAACCACCAAACAAATCGACTTCGCTAAGTTTTTGGATATGCCTTATATGCTTTATAAAAACACTTTGTCAATCAAGGAACTAGAAGCGAAAACGGAATCAGAAGCATCTGATGCCCTGATTAGTCGGTTACAAAATCTTAAAGAAACCTCAACTGAGAGTTTTTCCGCCCAAAAAGCCAAACAAACCTTACAAAAGAAACTCGATGAAATCGGGAGTGAAAAAGCAC
>PWOH01000070.1 GCA_003557505.1 Mollicutes bacterium
ACAAGTGTAATCACACTTGTTTTTGCTGCGTTACAATCACCGCTCTCGGCTGGCCAAAATAGCGCACAACACTCAAATGAAAGTGTCGATGTGCTTATTACGTTTGAACATAGTAAACGTCCTGATATAATTACAGGTAATGGTGGAGAGATTAAGCGAGAATTTCATCATATAAATACGATTCAAGCAACGCTTCCACAACACGTGATTTCAATACTTGAGAATAATCCTGCCATTAAACATATTGAAGTAAATCAACCTGTAAAAACACTCGATAGTGTCCCTTGGGGTGTAGACCGAATTTTCGGTGATGAATCATATTTCTTTGATTCATGGAATACCTCTATGGGTGAGGGGATCCGCGTTGGTGTAATTGACAGTGGAATCGATGAAACACATCCGCAATTGAATGTTGTCGATGGCATCAATACAATTAATGGCTCACATTGGGGTGAGGATACCAATGGTCACGGCACCCATGTCGCAGGCACGATAGCGGCCTTACAAGATAATGATGGTGTAGTGGGCGTTGCGCCTAAAGTATCCCTTTATGCCATTAAAGCTCTAGATGGACCTGAGGGTGTAGGTTCAACCGCTGATATTATTGAAGGCATAGAATGGGCTATTGATGAAGAAATTATGGTGTTAAACATGTCTTTTGGCACCACCACAGATTCACCGGCACTAGAAAGTATTCTTCAAACCGCTTATGATAATGGTCATGTTTTAATAGCGGCGGCTGGTAATGAAGGCCAAAACGGCGATACCGTTACCTATCCTGCTCGCTATGACACGGTCATTGCGGTATCAGCCTCAGAGTTAAGTGGTGGTGGTCCCTTTGGAAGCCCTAGTGATAACCTTGCTAGTTTTTCTTCAGTCGGACCGAGTGTCGAACTGATTGCCCCAGGTGCTAGTATTGAAAGTACGGCAGCAGGTGGTGGCACTGAGACAAAAAGTGGAACCTCAATGGCTGCGCCTCATGTATCAGGCATTGTGGCCCTTCTTTGGTATGCCAATCCATCTTTAACCAACCTACAAATCCGCAATATTTTACAAGAAACTGCTGAAGATATTGGCCTTGAATCTCATGAACAAGGTTATGGGCTAGCGCGTGGTGATTTAGCCTTAGCTAAGGCCGTTGATACATCCAATCAATACATAATTGAAACCAGTGTTGAAGGGGGCGGGACGATTAGTCCCTCAGGCACAATATTTGTTGATTCAGGAGACGATGAAACCTTCACTTTTACACCAGATACCGGGTATGAAATCAGTGATGTAATCATTGATGGTAGTAGTATTGATATTGTTGAGGCGTATACGTTTGAAAATGTTTCACAAAATCATACCATTAACGTGGTGTTTGTTAAAAGTGAATTTACGATAAGCTTTGAAACGTATGATGGCTCATCTGTCGATGATATTGTCGCAACATATGAAACCTCGATTGAAGCGCCTGGTGATCCTGAGAAAACCGGGTTCACTTTTGAGGGTTGGTATGAAGATGAATCATTTGAAACACCGTTTGTCTTTGACACGATGCCACCAAATGATAAAACATTGTATGCTAGATGGAGCCAAAATGAATATACCATTACGTTTGATAGCGCATCAGGCAGTGCGGTTGAAGATATTATAGCCCCTTATGATGCAGAAATTGAAGCGCCAGAAGACCCTGTGAAAGAAGGGTATGTATTCAATGGTTGGTATGAAGATGAAAGTTTGGAGACCTTGTTTGTTTTCGATAGAATGCCGGCTGAAAATATTACCCTATATGCTGATTGGCGTGGTGTTGATGAGCGCCGTATTACCTTTGACTCAATGGGTGGTAGTGCAGTTGAGAGAATTATTGCGGATTATAATGAATCCATCGAGGAGCCAGATATGCCTTCTAAAGAAGGGCATACATTCAAGGGCTGGTATCTGGATGAATATTATGAAGAAGCGTTTGTGTTTGACACAATGCCCAATGAAGATATCACCCTTTTTGCGAAATGGGAAGTCAATGAATATACGATTACCTTTGAAAGTAATAATGGCAGTAGTGTAGCGTCTATAACAAAAGCGTTTGACAGTGAAATTACCGAACCAGATCCACCGCAAAAAGAGCACTACATTTTCAAGGGCTGGTATTTGGATGAAGATTATGAAGAAGCTTTTGAATTTGATACAATGCCAAGTGAAGATATTACCCTTTATGCATTATGGGAAGAAGATACTTCCTTCGATGCTTTTGGCTTTATTGTCCTGATGTTGATTGTAGTTCCAAGCAGTTTATTCATTATTATAAAATTTGGTGTGTAATGAAGGTGGGATAGAACATGTTAATTTACTATAGTATTATTGTCTTGATAATGTCTATGCTCACCTTTATTATGTATGGTGCTGATAAATTATTCGCTAGAAAAAATAAGCGACGAATCTCTGAGAATAGTCTTTTTATCATGGCCCTCTTATTTGGCGCAACCGGTGCCATCATTGGGACACTGACATTCAACCATAAATCTAGCAACTGGCGATTTCGTATTTTCAATGGGGTGTTTTTTATTATCCATATGATGATTGCTTTATATTTGTTTAATCAAGGGTGAAAATTTTAGTGATTCTATATGTTAAGTTACTTGCATAAAGACGATATATTGTATATAATATGGTAAATTGATGAAGAAGATGAGTAAATGATGAAAGCGTTCAAGAGAGTCTGTGGGTGGTGCGAACAGACCGCATTAATCATTGAAGCTACTTCCGAGAGACGGTAAACCCGTCCGCTAGTGAGCGTTATCACATCGAGTGCTTATGAATAAAGGTGGTACCGCGGCTCAGTCGTCCTTAATAGATGTTTAAGGGCTTTTTTTATTGAAAAACTCAAGGAGTGATAAATATGAAACGTTTATCTGGACATGAAATTAAAAAGACTTGGTTACGATTTTTTGAAGACAAAAGCCATAAGATTGAAGAAAGTGCTTCACTTGTGCCAATTAATGACCCGACCTTACTGTGGATTAATGCGGGTGTAGCACCGTTAAAAGGATATTTTGACGGTTCAAAAGTCCCTTCAAACCCCCGTATTGCCAACGTCCAAAAATGTATACGAACAAATGATATTGAAAATGTTGGGAAAACCGCCCGTCACCATACATTTTTTGAAATGTTGGGGAATTTTTCCATTGGAGATTATTTCCGAGATGAAGCGATTGAATGGGGTTATGAAATTCTGACAAGTGAAAAGTATTTTGGCTTTGATCCGGAAAATCTCTATATGACAGTCTATCCTACTGACGATGAATCTTATCAAAAGTGGCTCGATGTTGGTGTGAAGGAAGACCATATCATCAGAAGTTATGAAAACTTCTGGGAGATTGGACCAGGCCCATGTGGCCCATCAACCGAAATCTTTTATGACCGCGGGGATAAATACGGAAAAGCCGATCTTAATATGATAAAAGATGATATTGAAAATGATCGTTATATTGAAGTGTGGAATATTGTACTCTCACAGTTCAATTCGAAAAAAGGGCTTAGCCGTGAAGAATACCCAGAACTCCCTAATAAAAACATCGATACAGGAATGGGATTAGAACGTATGGCTGCAATTATGCAAGGGTCCAATACAAACTTTGAAACCGACCTTTTCATGCCAGTTATTCAAGCCGTCGAAACTTTTAGTGGTAAAGCGTATGATGGGCAAATGTCCTTTAAAGTTATCGCTGATCATATTCGCAGTGTTGTTTTTGCCATTTCAGATGGTGCGACGTTTTCCAATGAGGGAAGAGGCTATGTTTTAAGGCGCTTACTCAGACGTGCCGTAAAACACGGTCGTCAAATTGGCATCCAAAAGCCTTTCTTAGTCGACCTTGTCGATACGGTCATCGAGATGATGCAAGAGACCTATCCTTATTTACTGAAAACCCGTGATTTTACCAAACGTATGATTGAAAAAGAAGAACAAAAATTCTTAGAAACGTTAAATCAAGGGGAAAAACTTTTAGAAGAGTTTCTTAAAAAAGAAGATAAAATAATTAGCGGTAAAGATGCCTTTATGCTTTATGACACCTATGGATTCCCCGTTGAGTTAACCGAAGAATATGCAGAATCAAAAGGATTTAGTGTCGATAAAGAAGGCTTCAAAGAATATATGGAAATGCAGCGTGAACGGGCACGTCAAGCCCGCAAAGAAACCACAGGCATGAATACGCAAAACGAAGCATATTTGAAGTTTAAAACACCCTCAACGTTTGTGGGGTATGATACGTTATCAACGACAACGGAAGTGTTAAAAGTCTTTAGTGATGGCATCGTTGTCAAAGAAACCCCGTTTTACGCTGAAAGTGGCGGTCAAGTGGCGGACCAAGGTGTTATTGTCAAAGACGGTAAAGTCTATGAAGTTGTCGATGTCCAAAAACTCCCTAACAATCAGTTCATCCACGTCTTAAACGATCACGATATTAAAGATGGGGATACCGTTGAGATGCATGTCGATAAAGAAGCTAGAGAGCTTACAAAAGCCCATCACTCAGTGACCCACTTACTCTTTGCGACGTTACGTGAGATGTTTGGCGCACATGTTATGCAGCAAGGCTCACTCGTTGCCCCAAATTATTTACGCTTTGACTTTAATCACTTAGAGCTTCCAGATGAAAATACCCTGCTTGAAATTGAACGTAAAGTCAACGAAAAAATTCATAAAAATATTGATGTAGACATTGAAAAAACCGATATCGAAGAAGCAAAACAGCGTGGCGCTATCGCAGAATTTGGTGAAAAATACGATGATGAAGTCCGTATGGTCAATATGGGAGAAACCTTGGATTTATGTGGGGGAACACATGTTGAGAACACTAAAGAAATTGAACGCTTTGCCATTGCAAATATTGAAAGTAAAGGCTCAGGTATCTACCGAATAGTTGGCCTCGCAAAAGACAGAGTCACCGATATTGGTGAATATTTAAGAGGGTTTGAAAGTAACTTATCCCATCTTAAACAAAAGAAAAATAATCTATTAAAAGAGGCCAATGAACTTGGTCTTAACATAAGTTTTGAAGCGCCAAAAAGCTTTACCTACCAAGGGTCTTACCAAGATGTTATTGATATGCGAGAATATCTCAGTAACTATCAGTCGAAGGTAAAAGCACTGGAAAAATCATTCAATGAATTACGCAAAGAACAATCGCTTTCAAATATCGATGCTTTCTTGCAAAAAGCTGATGCTCAAGGAAACATCGTCACAAAAACTGAACAACTTGATACCAATGCCTTAAAGACACTGGCTGACCGTTTAATGGATAAAACAGGCAAAGGTGTAATCTTCCTAGCGAATGATTTAGGCAATAAAGTGGTCTTTATCGCCAAAAGTAAATCTGATGTACACGCAGGCAATCTTGTTAAAAAAGCGGCACAAATCGCCGGTGGCGGTGGTGGCGGACGTCCTGATTTCGCCCAAGCGGGTGGAAAAGATACCAGTAAAATCGATGAGGTCCTTAGCTTTGTTAAGGAACAGCTTAAATGAAAGCACTAGGCCTTGATCTAGGCGATGCATCACTAGGCATTGCAATCTCTGATAAAGAGAAAGTTTTTGCTCGTGGGGTAGAAAATTATCGATTTTCTATCGATAACGAAAGCGCCGCGCTAAAAAAAGTGTTAGAATATATATATAGTGAACCCATCGATACCATTGTCTTAGGCTATCCAATTAATATGGATGGCTCCATAGGTTCGCAAGCTCAAAAGTCTATTACTTTTAAAGAAACCTTGCAACAACACACAGACATCGAGATTGTCTTATATGATGAGCGTCTAAGCAGTTCTATGGCTAAAAAAACAATGATTCAATCTAAGAAACAAAAAAAGAAACGTCAGCGTAGTGTTGATCAAACCGCTGCGGTGATTATCTTACAAAACTATCTTGATCAACAAAAAGGAGTGAAATAACATGGCTGAAAATATGGAAGACAAAACATTGCGCGTCATTGATGAAGAAGGCAACGAAAAAGACTTTGAGATTGTTCTGACGTTTAAGTCAGATCAAACTGGAAAATCTTACGTCGTATACAAAGAACCCGGAGACTCAGAAGAAGTCTTTGCGGCATCTTATGACGAAAGCGAAACAGACGGTGGCGATTTAAAACCTATTGAATCTGATGAAGAATGGGACATCATCGAAGAAGTGCTTGCGACCTTTTTAGAAGATGACGAAGGTCCTCAGTGAGCTATCTACAGGCCATTCATAAAGAAACCAACGCAGCGTTGGTTTCTTTAAAAGCACACGCACAAACCGAGGGAGTTCCCATCATCACTGATGAGACCGCTCGGTTTTTATCGCAGTTAATCGATTTAAAAGATGTTAAAATGTTCTTGGAAATTGGCTGCGCCGTCGCATATAACGCCATTGCGCTCGCTATAAAACATCCAGAACTCAAAATAATCACCATTGAACGTGACCCCACGATGATTGAAGCCGCAAAAACCAATATAAAGGCATTTGGTCTGGAGTCACGCATAACCCTCATCGAAGGCGACGCTTTAGAAGTAGATGAAACAACCCTTCCAGTGATGGACATGATCTTTATCGATGCGGCCAAAGCGCAGAATATTAAGTTTTTTGAAAAATTCGAAAAATGTCTCAAGCCACGAGGCATTATTGCTACAGACAATGTGTTGTTTCATGATATGCACACCAAAACAATTCGCAGCCGTAATCTTAAACAACTCATTCGTAAAATCGATGCCTTTAATCAATATATAATGAAAAGAAAAGAATACCACAGTGTCATTCATCCCTTGGGTGATGGCCTTTGTTTAAGTATAAAACAGTAGGTGAAACTATGAATTTAATCGTGAGTGCGACCCGCGACACCTTAACGCCATTATTAAATAGTGCGATTGCAGGGCTAATTTTTCCCCTTAAAGATCTATCGATGCGTCACGCGGAGTCCTTCTCTCTTGAAGCAATAACCAAGCATGTCAATACCGCTCACACCCATAATAAAATGGCATATATCAGTGTTAATGCAATCTTTCATGAAGATGATTTAGAAGGTTTAAAAGAAATGTTCAAAACTCTGCATACGATTCCTTTTGATGGCCTGTATTTTGCGGATTTGGCCGTCTATCAAATCGCTGAATCATATGGTCTTGAAGAGAAACTGATTTATTACCCTGAAACGTATGTGACCAGTGATTTAGATATGGCCTTTTGGGCAGAACAATCAATCAAAAGCGCCGTATTATCTAGAGAAATGACGTTAGAAGACATTAAAACCATTCACAAAAATAGCCCATTAGAAGTATCCATTATTGGACATGGTTATGTCAATATGTTTCACTCCAAACGTCGTTTAATTAAAACCTTTTTAGAGCATACCAAAGAAAAACATGCAAATGATACCTTCAATAAACCTTATACCATCATCGAGGAAATACGCGATGAGAAGTATCCGATTTATCAGGATACGTTTGGAACGCATGTCTTTCGTGCCAAACCTCTAAGTAGCGTTCGTGTCTTTGAAACAATTAAAAAACATGTCGATCACTTCATCATTGATACACAATTTTATTCAAAAGACCATATTTTGGCAATTGTGAATGATTATGTTAAATTACAAAATGGTCAAACTATCGATGAATCAAGCTATGATGATCATGATGATGGGTTTTATTTTAAAAAGACCGTTTATACGCAAAAGAAGGGGATGGACACATGAAAAAACCAGAACTACTAGCCCCTGCAGGGAGTCTGGAAAAACTAAAGATTGCCCTAACCTATGGTGCGGATGCCGTGTTTCTAGGTGGAAAAGCCTTCTCATTGCGAGCGCGGGCTTCCAATTTCGACCTTGATTCAATCAAAGAAGCTGTCGATTTTGCCCATGCGCGCAATAAAAAGGTTTATGTGACGACGAACATCTTCCCGCATAGTGACGATTTAGAGGGGTTAAAAGCATACCTTCAAGCGTTAGATACCATCGGTGTTGATGCGATTATTTGTGCATCACCTGCGGTCATCAATGTCGCCAGTAAGCATACCCAGCTTGAAATTCATGTCTCAACCCAACAATCAATCACAAACTCAGAAGCCATCAAGTTTTGGGCAAAACGTGGGGTCAAGCGAATTGTCTTGGCGCGTGAGGTAAGTTTAAAAGAATTAGAAACTTTAAAACAGCAGGCACCGATTGATTTAGAAGTGTTTATTCATGGGGGTATGTGTGTGTCGTATTCGGGAAAATGCACCTTATCCAACACCATGACGGATCGCGACGCAAACCGAGGGGGATGTGCCCATTCGTGCCGTTGGAATTATGATTTATTTGAAGGTGAAGAAAAAATCAATCAAACCATGCCTTTTTCAATAGCCTCAAAAGACTTACAAAGTGTTCGTTATATCTCAAAACTCATAGATTTAAATGTGGAATCCCTTAAAATAGAAGGCCGCATGAAAAGCATTCATTATATTGCGACCGTGGTGAAAACCTACCGTAAACTTATTGACGATATTACAGGATTCATTGAGGTTGATATCCCTAAATATCTCTTAGAAATCAAGAAAGCGGAAAACCGATTATCTTCCAGCGGTTTTATGGAGGGACTGACATCAGTTGACCAACAATTATACAATTTACGCAGTGAACAACCAACCCAAGAATTTATTGCCTTAGTCCTTGATTTTGATCCAGAAACTAACATTGCGACCATCGAACAACGCAACCACTTTCAAAGTGGCGAAGCCATCGAACTGTTCTCCCCACGCTTTGAAGCCACGACGTTCATCGCGCCGGAAATGGCGGATGAAAATGGACAAACCATAACCGTGGCACGCCATCCCAAACAAATTCTCAAAATACGTCTACCAATGCCGGCTGATAAATATGACATGTTAAGAAAAGTTCGCAACGAATAGAATTGTC
>PWOH01000041.1 GCA_003557505.1 Mollicutes bacterium
TCTGATGCCCTGATTAGTCGGTTACAAAATCTTAAAGAAACCTCAACTGAGAGTTTTTCCGCCCAAAAAGCCAAACAAACCTTACAAAAGAAACTCGATGAAATCGGGAGTGAAAAAGCACCGACTAAACCTTATGCGCAAGCACTTAACCAATTGCAATCACTGAAAGAAGAAGCTAAAGAAGCTAAAGATGCCCATAAGGAAAGTGAAGCTATTCGTATCGAAATTGATGAACTTTTAGAAGAAAAAACGCAAGAAGAAAACGCCTTGAAACAAATGAAAACACACATCAAGGCCCAGGAAAATACGCTTAAAAAAGCACAGTACCAAAAAATTCTTGACCACCTTGATGAAGGCAAAGCCTTACTTGAAGACTCCCCCAGTGATATCACTTTAACCCAGCGCTTACTACAAAAAAGTGTTGAAAATCACAACGTTATCTATAATGACATAGATTCCTTAAAAGAAAATCTGGTGCGTTCTCAAGATAAAATTACGACTTATGAATCCGAAAAACCTGCCTTAGATCAAACGATGAAACAAGCCACATTTGAAAAAATCAAACAAGATCAAAAAGAGATCGAATACTATCAAAAACAAAAAAAAGGCGAAAAATACGAAGCATTCACCCAAGTTTTAAGAAATCACAAAATTGAAGAAGAAACCATTAATAAAAAACTTGAGAAACAACAGCGTCGTCGTTTGATCACCTCGGTTTTATTATTGCTCATAACCGCAACGATCACGACTTATTTTGGGATTATGTTTTATCCACTAGGCTTGATCGCCCTAAATAGTGTATTGCTTGTTCCCCTTGTTTATGGAATATACAGTGTATTAATTAAAAAACGTCAAAAATCTCTTAAAGAAGTAGTTCAGGCAATAGAAAAGACACAAAAAGAAATCGAGCGGATTGAAAAAGCGCATGCAGTTGCCACTACATCGATTGAGACGATTCTTCAAACACATGATGTAAAAACCATTGATGCATTTTATGAAAAACGTTATCGTGCTGAAGGCCTGATGGAAAATCAACAACGTCTTGAACGCTATGAAGATGCTATAAAACAGGAAAAAGATACCATTGCCAGTATAGAAACCAAAGTTAATCCATTACTTAAGCGTTTTGCTCTACCTTTTTCTAAAGAAAGCCTAGATATCTTAAAACAGTTATATACAATCTACGATGCGCTTCAAGATATTCTTGAAGATGCATCATTCAATCATTTTGAGCAATCCATTGATTTTACTGTCAATGATGTGGATACTACGGATTATCAAGAAAACCAAGACAAACTTCACACCCTCACAGAATCAATCAGAACGCTCGAAAATGATATTTTCAAGCGCCGTACCGAATTAAAACAACGTGCTTCAATATACCGAAATTTAAGCACCATCGATTACGACATTACACAAATACAAGCGAAAATCACTACTCTTGAAAGCCAACGTCAGACACTTGAGAAAGCGTTGAAGTTTCTTGAAGAGGCAACCAACATCATCGAAGAGAACTTTGCGCCAGTACTCAGTGAAAATATCGAACATTTCTTGCCCAAACTCACTGGTGGAAACTACAGTGAAATCAAAGTTCGCAAAGATCTTAGTTTTACTGCCTACGCACAGACTACTAAAAGTCTAGAACACCCTACGTATTTCTCAACAGGAACCTTAGATCAAATCTACTTCGCCCTACGACTTGGTATCCTTAAAACCCTGAAAAAACAGGATTATCCGTTTTTCTTAGATGATGCCTTTGTCAACTTTGACGATCGGCGCCTTGAGAATGTCTTAAAACTTTTAAATGATTTAGCGAAAACACATCAAATCATTTTATTATCATGTCAGCAACGTGAAACCCAATCCCTTGACCAATTAAAGATTCCCTATCATTATCACACCATCGATTAATCATGAAAGGACGTTTTTCCATGAAAGCAGATTTACACATGCATACGACCCATTCAGATGGTCGTCTCACGAACGAAGAACTATTTAAACGTGCCAAAGAAAAAGGCATCGATGTGATTGCCATTACTGATCACGATACATGCACAGAAGTTGAAAAAAATTATGAACTTGCTAAAAAATACGGCATCAAATATATTCCAGGCATCGAGTTTTCAACCCTTTACAAAGGCAAAAGTGTACACGTACTCGGTTATTTTACCGATGATGCCTATAACAGTGACTCGATGAAACAATACTACAAAATGATTAAAGAAGGCCGTGAAAACAGAGCCAAACAATTCATTAAGAATCTTAAAACACATTTTGATATCACGATTACCTATGATCAACTCTTGCGCTTGTCAGGTGGTATTATTGCCAGGCCACATATTGCCAGAGCCATTATGGAAAACTATCCGCAATACACGCATAATCAAATCTTTGATGAATTTATCGGGGATGATGCCAAAGCGTATGTCCCTTCGACAGAACTAAGTACACAAGACGGCCTGGATTTATTGAAAAAGAATAATCTCATTACTGTGCTTGCTCATCCTGTGTTGTTAAAACCGCATATTCATGATGAGGTCCTTGATCATGATTTTGATGGAATTGAGGCGATTTATTGTCTCAATGATGAGTCTGATACACAATACTACAAAGCGATAGCTAAAAAACGCAATATATTGATTACTGCCGGTGGGGATTATCATGGTATCAAAAATGATACAAAGCATTGCGACATCGGAGAAGTGTATTTGGAAGGGGAAGCCTTAAAAGCTTTCTTAGCAAAATTCGAATAAAATGTGTGCAATAAAAAAGAGAATCGAATGATTCTCTTTTTTAACGGATAATTAAGTAGATAATTCCTACGGTGATAGCATTTGATAAAAAGTTAACGCCGTTATTGGTCAGCCATTTCATCCCACTATGATACATGGTTGTAGTTGTGGAAACATCCACTATTTTTCCCGATTTTTTTTCTTTGAATTTTACTTGAATAATGCCTAGCATGGAATCGATAATAGCACCTAAGAAAGCAAATCCACCAATCATGTATATGAAGGTCATATCGTCGATGACAACAAGCGCTAAAGCAGCATAGGTAATCGCAGCTATAAACCCACCAAATAGCCCTATGAAACTAACGGCTCCACTTAATCCCTTATCCATCCTTTTCCATTTAAAAATATGATAAGGACCGTTTTTTGATAATCGCCCGATTTCACTACTCCATGTATCGCTTGCGGCAACGCCGATACTGGTAAAATATAAGACCAAATAAATGATCTCATCACTTTGTGAATACAAAACAATAAATAAGCTTGCAAGCAAACTATTCGCAAGCACTTGTAGTGCGCCGCGATTTGCAGGTTTTGAGTTTTTTCCCAGTTTCCCAAAAAATGAGGCACTCAATAAGAAGAAAATAAGCACAAAAAATAAATAGGGACCTCCTAAGGCATAGATTAAAGTCCCTATGATAATAGCACTTGTAGCCCCTGATACATTAAGAGATTCCTTATAGTAAGCGGCTAAAGCGATAGAACTGCTTACTATGAACCCCAGCATAACAGGAATCATCATAATATCACAACCGATAATAAAAATATGAATAGTGGAACACTTAAATTGTCGTAACCTTCAAGGGTGAAAATTTCTAACAAGGTTGCACTCAGTGCAATCAGCGGGACTAACAAAAGTCGCTGTGGAAATAAAATATACCCTATGATTAATGTGAAAAACAACATAGCCGTTGAGCCAATGTATGTTTTCTTAGAATAAACTGTTGTTTTGCCAAAACGCTTACCGATGACAGCACCAAACCCATCACCATACCCCATTGCTAAAATAGCAAACAACCCTTCAATCTTATAGCTGAATTGAAAGGCGATAAATGTAATAATGGTCAATGAAACTGCATAATAAACCGTTCCAAGATCTTCACGGTTATGCGTATCGCGTTCCATCGCACTGACAAGATTATAACGATAAGACAAGTAATTCAATATAATGAATGAAAACGGCACAATGCTAGCGAGTAAGGCATTATCAAAGATAAAAATAGCCAATATAAACCAATGGGCAACTGCAATATGAATGAACTTGCGCGTTCCTTCATCATTAAACATTTTTGTTTTTTCAAACAGCGTTGCGATGCCTAAGACCCCTGCAATAAATGCATAAGAGAATACGAAGGCCATCACTGCGGAAAGCCTTTTTGTTTGAGTTCTTTTTTCACTTTGCGAATCATAAAGAATTTACGAATTTTACCTACAAAGTGTCGCTTGGTGATATTGGAATAACCACCCTTGCGGATTTCATCCAAAATCCCTTCATAAAATCTCGCGGCTAGATACGTCGGATAAATACTGTCTTCATCGAATAAGCCGATATTATCATAAAAGATCTTATATTTGCTTTTTGCCATTTCAATATACGTTTCCACAAGAGAACGATATTCTGCCGTAACAGTACCAGTTCTAAGGGTCTCGATTTTAACGTCGTGTTGATCAACTGCTTCATCAGGGAAATACACGCGGCGTTTAATCAAATCATCTCTGACATCACGCAATATATTGGTAATCTGCATCGCCTTCCCTAGTTCAATCGCAACTGCTTTAAGGTCACTATGATTTTCCTTATAGCTTTTTTGAGCGACCACAGGAATTAACATGAGTCCCACTGTACCAGCGACTTTATAAGTATAATCTTCTAGATCCGCATCAGTTTTAATGGGTTTCTTGTTCAAATCTTCAATTAACCCGTCTATTAATTCAACATATGGCTCAAGAGAAGAAGGGAAAGCCATGATGGTTTCATACAGTGTTTGAAAAACAGGGTCTTCAGGGACATCACCATCAAAGGTTTTCTTAATGTTTTCTTTTAATGTTTTAAGTTGTTCAACATCTTTATGTACGTCGACTGCATCATCGGCAATACGACAAAACGCATAAATGCTGTAAACGGCGTTGCGTTTCTTTTCGGGCAGTTCGCTAAATGCTTTGTAAAAGGTTGTACTGGATTCTTTAATAATGTTCTCAATGTACTCATATTTTTCCATATCGACGACCCCTTTTTAAAATCTCACTTTATTATACAAAATATCGATTTCTTTGTAAATGTTGCAAACTATGCAAAATTGCCACACTGCGCTGTTTAAAGAGATATAAAAAAAGTGACATAATTGCGAATACGTGTTCAAACTTTACTCAAACGCAATTATGCAGTAAAATTAAACCTAGAAATTATGAAAAAATGACTTCAAGGATTGTGATAACATGAATAGAACTTGTCAAAGATGTGGACAAGCAATTCCCAATGGCGGATTTGTTTGTACGAACTGTAACACTCAAGATATTCAATATAAAAGAGTTAAAGAACATGATTATTTGGCGAGCGCCTCATTATTTTTAGGTATTATGGGGTTGGTCATGGTTCTCTTTCCTGTTGTTGGGTTTGCGTTTGGCGGGGTTGGCTTATATTTAGGCATTATTAGACGCAATAAACAAAAAGGCGTGCCTGGTATTGTGATGAATACATTAACCCTTATCCTCAGCGTTATTTATTGGGGAAGCATTTTTTTAGGCTATATTTAACCACGAACTTAAAATCCCGCTGCAGATCAAAATGCAGCGGGATTTTTAATAGGTATTAATCAGTACGAACTTCGAAATGGTCATCACCTAAAAGCAATAAAACAAATCCATGCTCGCGGTGTTCAGAAATGGTCGCGTTTATATTAATTTTATCGCCGATTTCCAGACTGTAATCATCGACACTTTGCCACTCATCAATCCGTGTTGCACGTGGCCACAGTGAACGTTCCATGTAGTCTTCACCTTTTTGATGAAGTCGCATTTCATTGCCGTCTTCATCCTCCACATGCATAATCATTTCACGTGTATCAAATCCAGTGATAGTCAGGTTTTCATAGCCTACAAATAAGCCGGTATGTTCTTTGGTGATTTCATCGAACGGAATACTGTGTTTTGTGAACGCAACATTTTCTTCAAGAATTTCAATGGTAATATTATCATAATCCGTTAAAAAGAAACTATGATACGGTTTACCATCATAATAAAACTGCGCACCATTTAGACGGACTCTATTGCCAATCGCTAGGCGTCTATCATCATAATTATTGTAGTGTCCGAATAAGAAAATTGCATGATTAGTTTCTTCATCTTGTATGAAGACATGCCGACTGATATTTGCGGTCACAACGCCTTCTACATTGAAGCGATGTAAATAGTAATCTTCATTGTTTTCATCAGTTAAGAGTTCCTTGATGGTTATGTCACGAACTTCGGTGTTGTACGGGAAAGTATCATCGTTTTCACGACCATGAATGCCTAAGACTGCTTCAGAGGCCATGGTGTTTGCGTGGGTCATCTCTTCTGCATATTTTAAGTTCCCTACACCTTGAGCCGGTGAATATCCACGTTCAATTAACTCTAGGTTAAGTAATCGACCATCTACCCAGACATAACCGAGATAGCGTCCGAAATTCCCACGTTCACCAGTATTTTCAGCTTCTAAAACAATGCTGGATGCATTTTGCATCAAATCACATGCAAAATTACTAGCTGGAAGCCCCCACGGTTCGTAGATATGTCCACTTTCAGGCGTATCTAGTCCTAGAAATCGAACTCTGAATATTTCATCGCCTTCTTTAAAATCCGCTGTATCTCCATCACGGCAGGCAAAAAGTTCTACTTCACCAATACCATCATTTAAGAAACTTAATCCTTCATATTCAGGAATTTCGGTAATATCAGTAAGTGGAGTCTCACTATTTTCATCTAAATCCCATGGAATGCCGTTATCGTCTCCACACGCAATAAGTGTCAGAGCACTTATCGTCAATAAAATACTTAAATACACTTTTTTCATTGTCGTCCTCACTAAGTTTATCGCAGTTATTATATCACGATTATAATGTATTTTTTTATTTTTTGTAAGGGGTTTTATATAACCTACAAGAAATGAAATCCTTAAGTTTTATTATGGCGCAACGTATAGGATAGTGATACAATGTGAGTAACAATAGAGGTGATGGACTTGAAAAAATTACTGCTTTTAGTAGTTGTTGCGCTTAGTGCTTTAACGCTTAGTGCCTGCAATGTTTTAGAACAACTGATTCCTCAAGACACCGTCGATTTACAAGAAACGATGATGTCGACAAGGAATTTTTTGGTCACGACTAATGTTGGCCTTTATGTTGAAGATGAACGTCAAGGACTTTTACCAGGACGAAGTGATTCACGCTTAGGCAGTGGTGTTGTATTTCATGAAGATGATGAGTACTATTATGTGTTGAGCTCATATCACGTAATCGAACCAACCCATTCAGGGGAATCGACCTATGAAGTGAAACCTTATGGTGAGGATCCTGAGAATACGATTCCTTCTGAATTAATATTTTATTGTGAAGCCTCTGATTTGGCCTTGTTGCGTTTTGATTCCACCAGCGCAGATATGAATGTTATTGATATTCATACACGCTATGGTGAGAGCTTAAGAAGAGGCGAGCTAATATTTGCGGTGGGCAATCCTTCTGGCATTGATAGTGTAGTCACTTTTGGTGAATATATTCGTAGGGTCACCATTGACCGTGTTGAATTTCCAGTTATTGCTCATAATGCTCAAATCTATCCTGGGAATAGTGGTGGTCTGTTAGCTGATTTACATGGCAATCTGATCGGCATTAACAATTGGTCTTCTCAATCTCTTGATCAAAATTATGCAGTAGGTCTGGATGAGATACACGAGTTTTTAGAAGCCAGTGAACACCCCTTCAATTTCGAATAAGGAGACTAAATGATGAAAACAGTTATTTTAACAGCGTTTCAACCCTTTGGTTCAGATACAGTAAATCCCACAGAGAAATTATTAGAACGTGTTCCAGATTTTTTATATGACACAAAAATCATTAAAGTTACCCTTCCTGTGGTTTATGGTCATGCGTTTGAGAGATTATTGCCTTTAATTGAACAACACAAACCTGTGTTGATCCTTGAACTTGGCTTGGCGAAAGGGAGAAGTCATATCAACATCGAAAGAGTTGCGATTAATGTAAATGATTCAATCGCGAAAGACAATCTTGGCAATATTAAATATGAAGACCGTATTGAACCCAGCGGACCCGATGGTATTTTCACGAATTTGCCACTTAAAGTATTGCGAGAAAAAGCCGTGAATCAACACTTGCCTGTTCAAATATCCAATACAGCGGGCGCTTATGTGTGTAATAATTTATTTTATAAAACCTTGCATCATGTAAAAACCTTTAATATGGATACCAAAGTGGGGTTCATTCATATCCCAGCAACCCCGGAAATGGTCAGTGCGCAACCAAATGTTCCCAGCATGAGTATTAATGTAATGACAGATGCTTTAATGACTGTTCTTGATGTTGTTTTAAATCCAATTAACACTTTGGACTTAGCACAGAAAGTACCTAAAGGAAAAAAAGCACTTTAAGTATGATAATGTCCCCTTTTTGTAAAGAGGGACATATTTATATACAAACCTAAAAATTATGGTAAAATATCTTCGTAAGCATTTACATAAAAAAAAACAATAAAAGGGGTTTTGTGGAATGAAAAAGATTTTGTTTGGTTTTATGTTATTTGTGGCAATGTTATCATTAGTTGCTTGTGGTGGTCGTACAGAAGATAACGGCGACAATGGTGATAATGGCGACAACGGTGATATCGGCGATAACGGTGATAATGGCGACAATGGCGATAACGGTGACAATGGCGACAATGGCGATAACGGTGACAATGGCGATAATGGCGACAACGATGACAATGATGATAACGATGAAGTTTCTTTTGAAGGAACGATTGTTTATGAAACATCATTTGAGAACCATTCAGGTAAA
>PWOH01000037.1 GCA_003557505.1 Mollicutes bacterium
ATCTGAATCCCCGCCTTGAACGATTTCAAGGCGGGGATTTTTATGTTTTATTTGATGAGGTGTCATATTTGAAATGTTCATAGGCTGCTTTAATGATCCCAGCAATAGGGACCGCTAAGATAAACCCGACCAGGCCGAAGATACCGCCAAAGAAGATGAAACTACTTAAAACCGCCAAAGGATGGATATGGACATGGCGACTAAAGACATTGGGTTGAACAAGACTGCTTTCAAAGATTTCTTCAATGATATTTAACACAAAAATCATCACTATCCCAATGAGGTAAATATAGGTTCCCTCCCCATGTTCCAAATGTAGGGTGGTAAGCAAGACGATTGGCATTGCCATACTGATCCATACCCCGAGGTAAGGTAGAATACTGAACAGTCCCATGATAATGGCGAATAATAACGCGTGATAAAGACTGAAATTGGGAATAAAAATGGCCATGAGTGAATACGTAACGATGAAGAATCCTGTGATAAATAACATGACCAACCCATGGCCGGTAAAATAGCCTTTGATCACTTTATAAGAATCATCGCCTAAGGCCTGTAAATGTGGTTGCCAGTGTTTAGGGAATATGCTGACCATACCCGCAAAAATCTTCGAGCGGTCTTTAATGAGGAAATACATAAACACAGGCGTCAAAACTATCGTAAAGATGGTATGGGTTAAACTAATGGTAAAATTCATCAGAAATTCAAACGCTGCAACAACGAACAAACTAATATCTGCCAAAGAAAAGTTTCCTGACTGAAACAGTTCAAACAAATCTTGAGTATTAATGGAATGACTCCACGATTCGATCAATACATTGATTTGTGTCAAAATCGCTTCTATTATCCCGCTATCCAGCGTACTCAATAGAATTGTTAAAATATTATCGAGTTGCACCACAATGAACGCAACCGTAAATGATAAAACCGTTAAAACAAACAAAATGCCAATACCAATTGCGGTGATGATGCTTAAGGTTCGATTAAAGAAGGTTTTCTTATCAATCATCACCGCAATCGGTTCAACAATAAAACTTAGAATAAGCGCGATAGAGAACGGATAAAGCACACTTCGAAATGCGTTAGCCACTCGACTTAAAAAATCGCCACCCAGTGTATTTAAGATATTAAAACCGATTAAAGCGACCGTGAAAATCGCTACAATCAATAAAATCTTGATGAGTCGTTCTTTGGATAAATTACTGTTCATACAACCACCCCTATAGATTTACTATACTGCATTGACTTTATTTAGACAATTGTTGTGGATTAAAACCTATTATTTATGCGTGTAAGTCAAATAGATTGTCAGAATAATAAAATCACTCTATAATTATTATTACTAAGTTAAGGAGGGCACTGTATGCAAGTGATTAATAAAACAATAAAATTATCGAATGATTATCCCATGCCGGTTTTAGGCTTTGGCACTTACGGGTTATCCAAAGATAACGCTGAAGCTGTTATCTTGGAGGCGTTAAACGTTGGCTATCGTCATATTGAAACCGCCCCAATCTATTTGAATGAAACGGCCATAGCCAAAGCCATTCAAAAAAGTGGTATCCCCCGTGAAGCGTTGTTTATTACTTCCAAGATCCCTCCACACATTAAAACCTATGATGGAACACTGCGCATTATTAAACGGACCATGAACAATCTTGGCGTTGATTATTTGGATGCTTTGCTGATTAATAACCCAGTACCATGGGGCGAAGAAGGCAAAGACTATACCCAAGAAAATGTAGAGGTTTACCGCGCCATGGAAACTTTATATAACGAAGAAGTTGTCGGAACACTGGGGCTCAGTAATTTCTCTGTATCTGAGATGGAGAAACTTCTGCCCCATCTCACAATCACCCCCCACATTCATCAAGTCGGTGTTTTCATTGGCCATCCGCTCAATGATGTGTGTGCATATTCACACAAACAGGGGATGGTCATCCAAGGCCATTCTCCACTTGCCAGAGGCAGAATTTTCAAGATAGACTTTCTCGCGCCACTCGCTCAAAAAGAGTCTATGAGTATAGCGCAACTGGCGCTCCGCTATGTTTTAGAATTAGGGATATACCCTGTTGTTAAAACAGAAAGTCGAAAACGGATGGAAGAAAATATCACCATCAATAAACCGTTAAGTAAAGAAACATTCAAAACCCTTAATGAGTACACCAAAGACATTAGGGATTACTTACCTCCAAACGCGAAATACGTCTTATAGGTTTTGATGGCTTTTCAAAATTTTAAGTGTGTTCACAATCAGATAAGTTATGTGTTATGAACTACACCTGTGATTCGTTCTTTTTTTCTTTGTGCTTTAATCATTAATACTTGTAAGACCTAGATTATGAATGGGTCACATCTAAGTTTTAAATGTATTGTATGCAGACAGTGAAAGCCAAAAAGAGAAAAAACACATATCCATATATTAGAATGGTGATTATCCATTAGAAAAGGGATTTTAATGTATTGAGCATTAAATCCCTTTTCTGTATATTTTAATAGGAGTATTACACGAAGTTAGTGTGTTTTTAAAAATGTTTGGATGTGATCAGATAATATTTTGGGAAAATCGGTAATCGGTGAATGAGACCCTTCTGGATACTCTTGTGTGATGACATTTTGTAGTGCATTGACGGTTTCATCAAACATCGGACGGGGAATCACTAAATCTTTGTGCCCATAAATTGATAGGACAGGACATTGAACATCTTCGATTGATCCATCACCTGTTGATACCCCATTAGAAGTGTGCGACATATTAAATGTCATTAAAGCCCAATCAATATCGATGAGATTCCGTTGTTTAAGCGTTTCACTGATATTTTTTTCAAAGGTTTGTTGGTCGGGTGTCTTAACATTATAAATTGCCATTTGCCAAATTTGTTTCATCAACTCAGCATTTTTATTGTCCATAGCCATTTTAGCTGGTAAGACTTGCACAGGATCATTTGCCATGGCATCTTTGTCGGTATAAAGTTCCTTGGTGGGTTTGTTATTAGCATCTTTTTTATAGATAGGATAGCCCCGATAAGATGCGCTTTCGATTAACGTGAGACTTTGAATATGGGCAGGGTATTTACTGGCAAATTTCAAGCCAATCCCACCACCTGTTGACCATCCTACTAGGTGGACTTTATCAATGTTTAATTGGTATAAAAAATCCATTAAATCATCAGCCAAGTCTTCTAAAGATTCTAAAGGTTTCTTATATGATGAGTCACCAAAGCCACGTAAATCAGGAATTAAAACGTGGTAATCGGTAAAATGTTCAACGAGCGGTTCAAAATGGACACCACTACTCATGTTTCCATGGACAAAAAGCACCGTTTCATTGTTTTGGTTATTATAGCTTTGATAGTGATAGATTTCTTGATTTTGTAAGGTGAGTGTTTGTTTACTCATAGTGACCCTCCTAGGTAATCGTGTACGTATCCACTGGGTCTAAAAAGAACCCAATAATGGCCGTACTAAAAAGTTCGGGTTTCTCATACATGCTTGCATGCCCGCAGTTTTCAAACATTAAAAACGTCGCATTGGGCATCGCCTTAACAATATCACGTTGCTGGTAAGGCGGGGTTAAGAAATCATACTCTGCAGCAACGACTAAGGTTTTAATGGGAATATTCTTTAAGTCATTGCGAACATCTTGGCCTTCTGCGGAATTGGTTAGACGAATCATTGCTTGTAAAAACGTTGGATTACTGAAAACCGGCAATAGTTTTTCCTTACGATTGTCCATCCATGTTATTTGATTGGTATAAAACGTTGGGGAATAAATGTAGGGAATCGTTGCATGATAGTAAGCCAAGCCATTGTGTGTTTTGGCAATTTCATTCCACCCTCGTCCAATATCTCTTAACCATGGGTTAGTATTAGCCGCCGCATTAAATAACACCATACGGGTTAGATACTCTGGATATTTAACCGCAAACTGTAAGGCAACACTGCCGCCATAAGAAATGCCTACAAGGTTAACAGATTGTTTGTCTAAGGCATCAAGTACGGCTTTTAATAGATCCACTTGTATGCTTTGATCATAGGATTCATCCATCTTATCGGATAATCCTTGGTCCAAGAAATCAACACGAAGCACATGAAAATGTTGTTCAAAGGCAGGGATAAAAGCATCCCAGCTTTTATGTGACATCATAATACCATTCAGTATTAGTAAGGTTGGTTTTGTTTCGTCACCATCGAGGGTATAAAAGACTTTTTTTCCTTGAAAGGTTAATGTACTCATTTAATGTAACCTAACGTTCTCGCTTCATCACGTAACATGGCCCTAAAATCAGGATGTGCGATCGCAATCAAGCGTTCGACACGTTCCTTTATGGTTGTCCCTCGTAAAGCTGCAACGCCGTATTCGGTCACCACATAATCGACATCATTACGTGATAAACTTACCGCCGCACCAGGTTTTAAGGTTGGGACGATTTTTGAGATAGGGTGACGTTCTCCAGTTTCAGGATCTTTAGGAGAAGCTGTAGAATAAAGGGTAATGAAACTTTTACCGTTTTTGGCACGTTGTGCACCCGTTGCAGTATCGGTTTGACCGCCTGTTCCACTGAATTGAACAGGCCCAATAGATTCAGAGGCACATTGTCCCGTTAAATCAACTTCGATGGTGGTATTGATGGATATTTGATTATCGTTTAAACCGATAATATAGGGGTCATTGACATAGTTTCCATCATATATTCTGACGGCGGGGTTATCATCAATGAAATCATAAAGTTCTTTGGTTCCCAGCGCAAAGGCTGCGACCATTTTGCCCTTATGGAGTGTCTTTTTCTTATTGGTTACGGCACCCGCTTTAAAGAGTTTCATAAAGCCTGTCGTTAACATTTCAGTATGGACCCCAAGATCTTTTTTGTCCATTAAGGCATTCGCAACTGCGTTGGGAATGCCACCAATGCCAAGTTGAATGGTGTCACCGTCATTAATCATATCGGCAATATATTGACCGATTTTTTTGTCTTTTTCATTGGGGTCAATGTCAGGAAGTTCAGGTGCTTGATAGTCAGTTTTTACAAAATAATCGACATCATCTTGATGAACTTCAAGGTCCCCGTGGGTTCTTGGAAAGTTTGGGTTTATTTCGAGAATTACTGTTTTTGCCTTATCGATCATATGTTTTTCATAAACATTGGATAATGATAAGGAAACATAGCCGTGTTGATCAGGCATTGTGGCATTGGCTACAAAAATATCTGGCGCTTGATGATCGGTTCTTTTCATTCCTGCAAAATGAAGGTGATTAGGAATGAACGTGATGTTTTTATGTTTATAGGCTTTTCGCAAATCGCCTGAGAAAAACCAACTGTTTATGGTAAACTTATCACGATAATCGTCATCGATCATAAACGGATAAGAACTCATCGGTAAACAGTTATCAATGGTGACGTGTGTGATGCGTTTGGCGATGGTGTGGAGGTTATTAAAAAATTCTCTTCCCTCCGCTGCGGCCATTCCGGCCACAATATGGTGATTGTCTTGTACAAGATTAAGGGCTTCATTAACTGTAATTATTTTAGCCATTATGGTACTCCTTTCATGATGTATAGGGGTGAGTTGCCCCACCCCTAACATGAATGTTATATATTAGTTGCCTATAATTTCAGAAATATCTTGAATCGGTCTTACGTTGTTCCAGTTATACGTTTCGTCTTCATCGACAATGGTAACTTCAGCTTTTAAAAGTGCCATTGCTTGCGTTCCTACACGACTTCCATTTTCGTAATTAACAACGCCACCAAATGGAATGTTTACTGGGCTTTCTTCTAGGGCATCAATGTAGCTTGTCCATGTTAACTCATCTTCACCAACACGGCGTAAGCCTTCTACAAAGAAGTGTGCGGCAATCCAACCAGCCATTGCATAAGCGTTTGCTGACCATTCTTCATCAACAGCACCGGCAAAGTCCCAATATTCATCGCTGAATCCCATTTCACCTTCAGGGTCCATGATGTCAATCCATGCATTGGCATAAAGTGGGAATTGTTCAGAAGCAATTTCTTCAGAAACATCTTCAATAAATGTTGCATCAGCACTTACATATGAGGTAAATACAGGTTTAGTATTTCCAGCAGTATGAAGGGCTTGAATCATAATTTTAGCAGGTTCTTGGTTAGCAGCAGCGATGACAACATCAACATCATCATTACCCACTAAGGCATTGGCTGCAGCACTGTAATCAATTTCCCCAGCGTCTACTTGACGGGTTACTAAGTCAATGCCAAGAGCTTCAGCACGAATTTCTGCACCATTTAAGATACCCAGACCAGCATCATCATTGGTGTAAATAACTCCAATTGTATCGACATCGTACTCATCATAAGCACGCGCTACAATCACTTCACCCTCAGCATCAAAGATTGGTTGAACTGGGAAAGAAGAGCGTTCATTTCCTTCAGCATCAGGGTTGAATAATGCACGAACTCCTGTCGCATAATAAACACGAGGAATTCCAATGCCGTTTAAGTAATCACGGGTTGCTCCAACAGTTGGTGTACCAAAATGTCCAACTAAAGCAAATACTTTATCTTCCTCAACGAGTTCTTGTGTATAACTGATGCCGAGTTCTTCATTGAACTCATCATCATAATGAATGAATTCGATCATGCGGCCATTAATACCGCCATCATCATTCACTCTTTGAATATACGCTTCAATTGCATGGTTGAAAGGAACTCCAACCCCCGCAAATCCACCGGATGTTGCGGCTGTGTTGCCAATTTTAATGGTATCATCGGTGACGCCTTGTGTGCCATCGTTTGTTCCGCCACCACATGCAGCTAATGTGAATAATGCTACTGTTAATACGAGTGTTGCCAATAATTTTTTCATTCTTGTTCCTCCTAATTTTTTTTAAAAAAATTGTGTTATATTTTAAATCTGCAGTGCAGATGAGCTGCCTATTTTCCTAAATATGCTTCGATGAGTTTTTCATCTTTAATTAATGCAGAAGCTTTTCCTTCTTGGATCAGTTTACCGACTTGAAGCACATAAGCGTAATCGGCAATCTTTAAGGTTTGTAAAGCGTTTTGTTCAACGATCAAAACCGTAATGCCACGATTATTTAATGTATTAATGACTTCAAAAATACTTTTAACAATCATTGGCGCAAGCCCTAGGGATGGTTCATCTAGAACCAATAATTCAGGGGTGCGCATCAAGGCACGGCCAATCGCAAGCATTTGTTGTTCTCCGCCTGATAGAGTGGCGGCGACTTGGGTAGAACGTTCTTTTAAGACAGGAAATATTTCATAAACCATCTCTAAATTAACTTTGGTCATCTCTGAAGGTTTTAAGGTAAGTTCTAAGTTTTCATTATTACCTTCAGGTGCGGCCATCAAGTTTTTAATGCGTTTAGACTTAGCTTTTTCAGGAATTTCACTGGCTAAGACTTTACTTTTTTGAATGGTAAAGGCACCAATCATTAAGTTTTCATAAACCGTTAAATCTGTAAATAACTGTCGCCCTTCAGGCGATTGCACAATGCCACGTTTGGTAATTTTTTCAGGGGCTATTTTGGTTATGTCCTCGTTGTTAAAGACAATCGTTCCTTGTTCAGCTGGAATCATCCCACTAATTTTTTTAAGTAATGTTGTTTTCCCCGCACCATTGGCGCCTAATATGGCAACGATACTCCCTTTTTTGACTTGCATGTTAACATTTTGTAAGGCTTTGATAGGCCCATAGGATACACTAATATCTTGAATGTCTAATAAGACATCCCCAGGGTTTGTTTGCATCGTATTCGAAGTATTCATTGTTAATCATCCTTCCCGAGGTACGCTTCTTGAACTTCTGGATGGGCTTGAATTTTTTTCGGCGTATCCATCGCGATAAACTTTCCAAAGTTAATGGCACAAACACGTTCACAAATATTCATTACAAAGCCCATGTCGTGTTCAATTAAGACAATGGCCGTATTAAATTCATCACGAATTTTATAAATGAGGCGTTCGAGTTCATCAGTTTCAGAATCATTTAACCCTGCCGCAGGTTCATCAAGAATAATTAACTGCGGATTGGACATTAATGTCCGAGCAATTTCGATTTTTTTACGAATCCCGTAAGGTTGCCCCTTAGCATATAAATCTTTAATCGCATTAAGGCCCATAAATTCGAGAATTTCAATGGCTTTTTTACGAATCTGCGCTTCCTCTTTTTTGGCGGGGAAGCGTAAAATATGTTTGATGATGCCGGTTTTATATTGATTATGCGCCCCAACAAGCACGTTGTCTAAGACGCTCAAATCAGGGACAAGTTCAAGGTTTTGAAAAGTTCTTGCGATGCCTTGGTCAATGACTTGAGTGACATGAATATCGCGCAAGTCAATGGTTGAGTCATCATTTTTATGTAAGGTAATATCGCCATCATAGTTTTTATAAAACTGTGTAATACAGTTAAAGATTGTTGTTTTGCCTGCCCCATTTGGGCCAATTAATCCGACAATCTCTTTTTCTTTAATGCTAAAGCTTAATGAATCAACCGCTTTAAGTCCGCCGAAGTTCATGCTGACATTATTAAGTTCTAATATATTACGTCGTGGGGTATTACTCATCGGCGCTCACCTTTTTCTTTTGATATTTCGCCTTAAGTTTGAGGAATAGCTTTTTCCCGTCTGGGAAGATTTGGATCAATCCATTTGGATAGAAGAGGATGACAAAGATGATTAAAAGGCCTCCTACAATATTATAATCCGCCAAAAACCCTAAAAAGATTCTTGGGAAGG
>PWOH01000145.1 GCA_003557505.1 Mollicutes bacterium
AATAAATCTAAAAAGGCCAATACTTGTTTGTTTGATGATTTAGTTAAGGATTTATGCTGTTGTTCGTCGATATGTTTTATATCAAGCATCACTAAGTCAGTATAGTCTAAAATATCTCTCACAATAGATTGTTTTTTTTCATTATAACAGGCAGCTGATGTATCGAGGGTTGTATGAATCGCTTGTGTTTTTGCTTGCATGAATAAATCTCTAACAAATCCTGCTTGCATAAGTGGTTCACCACCACTAACGGTTAATCCACCCTTTTTATAGAACGGTGCGTAGTTTTCATAATCTTTTAAGACATCTTCAACACTCATTAATGAATTGATATCACTTGACCAACTGTCTCGGTTGTGACAAAACTTGCATTGAAACGGGCACCCTTGTAAGAAGAGGACATAACGAATGCCTGGTCCATCAAAGGTGCCGAATGTTTCAATGTTGTGGACATTACCTTTAGAGTGTTTCATGGAAGGTACGCTCGATTACTTCACGTTTTTGTGGGTTAGTTAACTTCGCAAAATTCACAGCGTAACCCGAGACACGGATTGTCAAATTAGGATATTTCTCTGGATTGTTATAAGCATCAATGAGTTGTTCGCGGTTAAGAATGTTGATGTTGACATGATATCCACCCTTGTTAAAGTATCCATCTATGATGTTCGCAAGGTTTTCAAAATCATTATTCAACGCCGTTGGTACTAAGGTGAAGGTATTGGAAATCCCATCTTCACAGTCATCAGCTGGCAGTTTTGCGACACTAAGTAATGAATTTAATGCGCCAGTGTTATCGCGTCCGTGCATTGGGTTTGCACCAGGTGCGAAGGTTTCTCCAGTTTTACGTCCATCAGGGGTATTTCCGGTTTTTTTCCCATAAACAACATTAGAGGTAATTGTGAGAAGACTAAGTGTAGGAACACTCTCGCGGTACGTGTATTGTGTACGTAGTTTGTTCATGAAACGGCTGACAATATCACTTGCGATGGTATCAACACGGTCATCGTTATTTCCATAATAAGGGAAATCTCCCTCGACTTCAAAGTCAGTGATTAATCCACTTTGTGGATCGCGCAATGGTTTAACTGTAGCATATTTAATAGCACTTAAACTATCAGCAACAACACTAAGCCCAGCAATACCAGTTGCAAAGTTACGCTTGACCTCCGCATCATGCAAAGCCATTTGAGCGCGTTCATAGGCATACTTATCATGCATGTAATGGATGGTGTTTAGTGCGCTAATATATGTTTCACTCAACCAATCCATCATTTGATCCATGCGTTCCATCACTTCATCATAATCTAATACATCTTTTTCATAGATTGAGAATTCAGGAGAAACTTGTGCACCTGATATTTCATCTTTACCACCGTTTAAGGCATAAAGTAAAGCTTTCGCAAGGTTCGCACGTGCCCCAAAGAATTGCATCTCTTTACCGATGGTCATCGGACTTACGCAGCATGCAATTGCATAATCATCGCCATGTTTTGGACGCATGATTTCATCATTTTCGTATTGAATGGAACTTGTCTGTACACTCACTTTAGCACAAAAGTTTTTAAATGAAGTCGGTAATGAATCGCTCCATAGCACGGTAAGGTTTGGTTCAGCGCTTGTGCCTAAATTATAAAGGGTTTGAAGGTAGCGATAGGAGGTTTTCGTCACTAATGAACGACCGTCTTCTGCCATACCGGCAAGTGATTCCGTCACCCATGTAGGGTCTCCGGTAAAGAGTTCGTTATATTCAGGGGTTCTTGCAAAACGAATCATGCGTAATTTCATGATAAACTGATCAATGAATTCTTGGGCATCAGTTTCATTCAATGTTCCCTCATCTAAATCTCTTTGAATGTATATATCAAGGAATGTTGCGGTTCTACCCAAACTCATCGCAGCGCCGTTTTGTTCTTTTACGGCAGATAGATAGGCAAGGTAGGTCCATTGAATTGCTTCTTGCGCATTTGCGGCAGGACGACTAATGTCAAACCCATAAAGGTTACCTAATGTGATAAGCTCCTTTAAAGCATTGATTTGTTCTTGAATTTCTTCACGCATCCGGATATTTTTTTCATTCATTGGGACTTTATAACGTGATTTTTCAATCACTTTTTCTTCGATCAATCTATCAACACCATATAAGGCAGCGCGTCGGTAATCTCCGATGATTCTTCCACGTCCATATCCATCAGGAAGGCCTGTGATAATTCCACTTCTACGTGCTTTCCTAACTTCTTGGGTATAGGCGTCAAAGACTCCTTGATTATGTGTTTTTCGATATTTGTTAAAGATTTCATCCATTCTATCGGAAATTTGATAGCCATACGCTTCAACCGCTTTTTTCGCGACATTGATTCCGCCATAAGGATGAAAAGCCCTTTTGAAAGGTTTGTCAGTTTGTAGACCGACAATCTTTTCTAATGATTTTTCAATATATCCAGCATCATGAGAGGTGATAGATGAAACCACATCAGTATCCATCTCTAAAACTCCACCGGATTTTAATTCTTCTAACAATAGTGCTTCAACTTTTTCATTGAGGGTTTTACTTGTATCAGTAGGTCCCTCTAGAAATGTATCATCACCTTTATATTCTTGATAATTTTTTTGTATGAAATCACGCACGTCTATGGTTTCTTGCCACGTGCCTGCTTTAAATGTTCTCCATGGATTCATAAAAACACTCCTATAATACAGATTACTGATTTAATCAGCGTCTTTTATTGTAAACAAGCCCTTTAAAACATGCAACATTTTTGTATATTTTTCTAAAGTTACCGTTTTCACGTTATTGCACTATTAATGTAAACAATAGATTTATTTAGAAATAACGATGCGTAAATATAGCGGTTAGATTACGAAAACTTAAAATGAAAACGTATATTTATAATTAATTATTTTCTAAATAAGCATAAAAATGTTGTAATACAAAAATCCTTGTAACCATAAAAAAAGAATGCCGCACTTGCGACATTCAAATATAAAACATAGTTCGAATATAAGTGTAGGTGGGGGGCGTTAAATATTAATGTTGGAACCCAGAAGTCATGAGCGTAAGGAGCATAATCCCACGTATAAATAAGTAAATAGCAATGATTACCGTAACAATAGTATCAATCCAAAACGTTGTCATGTTGGCTTCTAACAGTAAGACTGCACCAAGTGAAATAACAACACTAATATCGATTAAGGTTTTTGTTTGGTAGAGTTTAACTTGTGAAGCCATGACTGTATGTTGCTTACTTCGATTGAATAATGTGTAGCGAATCATAAAAGAACCGTTAAAAATAACACCCAATAAAGCGACACTTAACCCTAACCAAACATTGCCTTCAGGAATTGAGGGATTAAGCATATTTCTAAGCGCTAGTGTAATTAACACTAAACTGGTAAGTAATAACATCCCACCAACACTACGAATCATTATCATTCTTAGTTTATGTTTTTGAGATTCTTCAAGATCTTTTTTTAATAAATTATAAATGACTAAAGCTAATATCAATACTAATAGTTCTGCACTACGTCTTAAAAAGTCTGATAGTTGTGTTGAAGTTGAGTTCATAAACAGGGCATATCCAGTAACGAAAGGTCCAAAACTACTGAAAAAAATAGAAAGCTTCAACGTGCGTGCGCGTATATCTTTAGTTGTACTCAGTTAAATCACCCCTATCGATGTAAACAGTACGAAGAGTAAGTAAGCAATCATTGCAGCACTTAAAGGCATGGTGAGTGTATCTAATCCATTATGTGAGAAGGCTTCAACGATGGTGGAAGTCAATCCAATGATAAGGGCAAAAATAATACTTATCCACCAAAGATGCCCTATATAGAAAAACACTAAAAACCCTACGGTAACACTGACGCCAATGAATAACGCAAAAGACCCTTCGAATGTCTTTTTAGGATCGACGCCTTCAATGTCAATTTTATTCTTACCAAATTTCTTTCCAATTACCGCCGCTAAGGCATCACCGATACCCCAAGTCGCAACCGCAACCACAATGATTTCTTTGGCATCAATCCATCGCCAAAATATGATGAACAGTATAATCAACATGCTTTGAGCATAAAATACCGATTGTTTTACTTCGCCACCTTTTTTCTTACGATCAACAATCATACGTTTATAATAAGGCGTACGCTCAAATATGAACAATGCCCCAAACCCTAAAACAAGAAAAATAAAAGCGGTGATAATTGCCTGTGTAGCATTGTCAAAAAGTGTGACATAAAAAATCACAGAAGATGCATACATGATGTGTTGATATTTACGCACGACTTCTCGGTTAACTTTCAACACGGATTTTAATAAAACTGAAACTAATCCACCCGCTATGATGAAATAGCCAAAAATAATTAAAACATTCAGTGCAAACACAGGCCTTCACCTCCAATATTATCTAAGTTGGTTAATTATTATTATATACTGTTTTTAAAATAAGGGCTTAATTGTTGCAGGGTTTGTTTTAAACGTTCACTCGTATAATCTGCAGCCATCATCGCATCATCCCAAGGGACATTTGGGTCATGAATAGATTTAATGACAGTCGCTCCGTATTCAGATAACACTTTCCCTTCATAGGTTAACTTCCCGCATAAAACAATCACGGTTTTATTGTGTTTCTTTGCGAGTTGTACGACACCAAAAGGCGCTTTTCCAGATAAAGTTTGGCCGTCTATTTTACCCTCACCGGTAATGATCACATCTGCCTCTTTAATATTTTCTTCGAGGTTAATCTCATCAAAGATAAAGGAGATTCCACTTTTAATGGTGGTGTCATAAAAGGGAAGAAAAGCTGCCGATAACCCACCTGCCGCACCACTGCCTGCAATAGACTGTAAATCAATGCCTTTGAGTTTTTTAATCAAATTTGCGTAATGCTGCATGCCTTTATCAAGCAGTGAAACCATGTGTTTATCTGCCCCCTTTTGGGGTCCGAAGATAGCTGCGGCCCCATTGGGTCCATAAAAAGGATTAATCACATCACACGCAAGTTTAAAATGAACATTACTAGGTAGTGGTGAAACCTTAGGAGGCACAATGCTAGTGATATCGATTAAGTTTTTACCAACAGGTTGTAAAGGGTTATTATTTTCATCATAAAACGCATAACCAAACGCACTTAAAACACCCATGCCACCATCATTTGTCGCACTGCCCCCTAGTCCGATAATAAACGTATGCATGCCTTTATTGACCGCATCAATAATCATCTCTCCTAGACCATAGGTAGATGTTAATGCGGGGTTTTTATCTTCTTTATCTATTGTATTTAACCCACTACATGAAGCCATTTCCATAATTGCGGTGTCCCCGATTTGTCCATAAGTAACCTCGATGGGATTCATCAAGGGATTATGAACGCTTATGGTATGGTATTTAAAACCTTTTAGCATGGCTAACGCCTCAACGGTCCCTTCTCCACCATCCGCGATTGGTACGTTTTTAACATTTAATGTATTATTAATATCTATTAAATGTCTTTTGATTGTTTCAGATAAGGCTTTAGAGGACATACTGCCTTTAAAGGAGTCCATTGCTACTAATATGTTCATGGTAAGCACACCTCTTTAAAATCAATGGAAAAAAGCGATGGTTTACATCGCTTTAATCCCATGCTAATTCATAAATTTTTTGTGCATCTTGAAGCGTTAATTTCTTAAATTGTCCGAAAGTTGAGCCAATGTTTTTCTCTAATGTATTGATTAGGGTTGGAATATCTTCCTTTTTCGCACCGGCATCTTTGAGTGTCGTTGGCATTCCAATCGATTTGAAAAAGGTGATTAATCGTTCAATCCCTTCTATGGCGACTTCACGTTTTTGGAATTGGTTGCTTGGGACACCGAATACTTCAATCGCCAAACGGTAATAACGCTCAAGATCTTCATCAAGCGTATATTTCATGTAAGCAGGGAACATGACGGCTAAGCCAGCGCCATGCGTCATATCATAAAGTGCACTTAGTTCATGCTCGAGTCCATGGGTTGTCCATTCTTCCTCACGGCCAACGCCTAAAATACCGTTATGTGCAATGGTACCGGCCCAACAGATTGTCGCGCGAGCTTCATAGTCGTTAGGATCATTAAGTAGTGTTCTTGAGGCTTCCATGATAGATATTAAAGTACTCTCACATAAGCGATCAGTTAAGATAACATCTTTTGTTTTAGAAAGATAGCGCTCAAAAATGTGAGACATCATATCAACAATACCCGCTGCGGTATGCCACATTGGCAGTGTATAAGTCAGTTCAGGGTTGATAATTGAAAATTTAGGTCTCAACACTTGTGCCCCGCTACCGCGCTTTAACCCTTCACTCTCTTTGGTAATTACCGTAGCGGCAGAGCCCTCAGAACCGGCCGCAGGAATCGTAAGAATCACACCAAGGGGCAAGGCTGTTTCGATGGTGGCTTTGCGATCAAAAAAGTCCCAAAAATCGCCATCGTAATGGACCCCTGCCGCAATTGCCTTAGCGGAATCAATTGCTGAACCGCCACCGACTGCTAAAATGAAGTCCACGTTTTCTTTTTTACAAAGCTCAATGCCTTCATATACCAAAGTATCGACAGGGTTAGGCTTGACTCCACCTAATTCTACTACGTCGATATTCGCTTTTTTCAATGCTTTAAGAACCTTATCATAAAGACCGCTTCTTTTTATGGAACCGCCACCATAATGAAGTAATACTTTTTTCGCTTCGTAGTGCTTGAGTAGTTCTCCAACATGTTTTTCTTCATCTTTTCCAAAGACGAATTCAGTTGGACTGTAAAATCTGAAATTATTCATTTTTTATCACTCCTTATTCCTATTATAGCATTTTTAAAAACACTACAGTCAATGAATATTAGATAATCATCGATACGTTTATTTCATTTTTACGATATACTAAAGGTGATTCCTAATATGATAAGGGGAGGCCTATGAAGAAAATATTGTATATCAATCTAGTGTTGGTTGTTATAATGATTTTTTCTAGTATTTATGTTTCAGCAATTACCCCTACTGAAGGCGAAATTATTTCAAGAACTTGGTTAAAGGCTACTTATTCTCTTAATGGCGATTTAATGACAGTTTATTACAATTTACCGGCATTGATAATGTTGATTGCTTTATTCACAAACATGTACTTTGTATTTCGCCATGCTTACACAGGAATACAAGAATAATGAAACAATATAATAGACTAAATTAAGCGGTTTCCCGGTTTTTTACTGGTTATTTTTAAAATGTCTTAAACCATTCATATTAATTTGTTTTTGTCGATGTCTATGTTAAGATGAACACAAATGGTACATGAAGGTGTGAGTTCATGAAACGATTAATTAGTTTAGGATTATTGGCCATTGGCCTCATGGGTTTATCAGCGTGTGACCTTATCCAAGAAGAAATTGAACGCGCTGAATCAATTGAATTAGAAGATGCTGCGGTATTGATTCATGAGCGAAGTGTGTTACTGAAGATTACCTCAGATGCAGATGAGCAGGTCATTGAAGATGTCGTTGTTAATGGTGAGGAGTATGAACTCAATGCACAAGGCGATGATTGGTATTTATTAGAAGAAGTGCCTGTGGATACTACGTATGTTATCGGTGATGTTTACTACCGAACAGGTGTTGGCGTTCGTCTGTCATTCAATGTGGATTATGAGTTTGAACTTGAAGAGGGCTTAAATAGAATTCCTGGTGACAATCTTCATACGGTAGATGAAAGTTTAACCGTTGGCGAATATACCTTTAGTGAAACGCCTGATGATCTTGTTGAAATAGAAACAGAACAAGCGCATGATGTTGAACACTTTGATGATTGGATTTGGGTCATTTTAGAAGAGGGTGAACCTAGCTTTGTAGTGCTACAATATGATGATGAATTATATGTTATTGAAGCACCCTCAGCAGTTAGCGACTATATTGAAGATTGAAAATTAAGCCTTGGAAATTTCCAAGGCTTTTTGATTGCAAATTGTTTATGGTAGAATAAAGAAAAAGCGACATTAGGAGGCAAACTATGCTTATTGTTTGGATACTTGCGCCCGTTATTTTAACACTTTTGATTATCATTATTGTGCGGTGGCGTATCTTTAAACCAACGCTTCAAAGCGAATCATCCTCTCGAAATATATGCATCAATGAAAAGCGTGTTATTGAATCTCTTAAAATGATGATACGATTCAAGACGGTTTCTTATGAAGATAAATCACAAGAAGACCATCATGCATTTGAAGGGTTTAAAACCTACCTAAGGACTCGGTATCCGTTGATAGAAAAAAATAGTACTATCAAAGAAATTAGTGAGACGGGGATATTGTTTCACCTAAAAGGGCAATCATATGAGTGTCCAACTGTATTAATGTCGCATTATGACGTTGTTCCTGAAAATGGCAAATGGGACCATGATCCATTTTCAGGTGAAGAGATTGATGGACGAATTGTAGGGCGTGGAACCATTGATACCAAAAGCACTTTATGTGCAGTCATGGAAGCCGTTGAACAACATCTCAGTAAAAACGGAAAATTAAAACAGGATATGTATTTGGCATTTTCAGGCGATGAAGAAACACGTGGTCCCAGTGCGAATGCGATTGTAAAGCATCTTCAATCTCAAGGTGT
>PWOH01000118.1 GCA_003557505.1 Mollicutes bacterium
TTGAACGATTTCAAGGCGGGGATTCATTTATTCATGCATCGTGGCTTCAAGTTCAACACCAAGTCCATCAACGATGCGATTGACATAATTATAATAAGCCGCAACCTGGTTGACTTCGACGATGGCTTGATCATTGAGGCCAGCTACTCTTAAGGAATCAATATCTTTTTCAGTCATCTTAAAGGATGATTTAGTCAGTTTTTCCGCATAAAGACATATCGCTTCTTCTGCTTTACTCAGTTCCACACGACGAAAGTCTTCACCGATTTGCGCTAAACGCTTTTTGTCCGTTGTGACCTTTAGTAAAGCCCGGGTGTGATGACTTACACAGTAAGGGCATTCATTGGCTTTTGAAACGACAACACCAATCATTTCTCGAAAGGCAATAGGTAATTCCCCTTTACCAAACATCGTCGTTTCATAAAAACGCATATGTTCGCGTAAAATCTCGGGAGTGAGACTTTGTGCCTTGAAGACATTCGCAACCGTTTCACCGGTCCTATTCTCAGCGTCTTCGTATAGACTTTTTAAATATTTGTCCTTGCTGGGTTCATTTTCTTTAATCCAAGCCATAATGTGGCCTCCTAATAATGTGATGCCTCCATTATACGCGACTTTAACAAACCCTTCAAAAAGCCCTTATGTTTTTTGCAGGTTTTTATATTGACGATACGAAATCATGATTTGTTTTTTCTCATCATAGAAACACAAAAACGATAACTTGAAACTTCTTAAGAACGTTACAATATAACCTTCTTGTAAGTCTGGCACAGCGTGATAGGTTTTCCTGAGATGATAATTGGGGACCCTGGGGTTCAAATGATGGACATTGTGATACCCGATCGCACCGGTAAACCACTCTAAAATGAAAGGCAGTTTATAAACAGAAGCCCCTTCTAAAGCGGCGTGTTGAGATTTCCATTTCATGGTGCGTGCCCAGTAGACATCTTCGTATTGATGCTGGATATAAAAGAGCCAAACCCCAAAAATAGCCGCAAAGAAAATGATTGGGAGTTGAATTAAGAGATAATATTGGAATCCTACTGTAAACGTGACCGCTAAAATAATGGCGATAATCCCAACATTAGTGATCATTGTCGAAAGCCAGACTTTTTTCGTGTTAGCCGTAGGTATTCTTTGTGATACTAAAAACAACAATACCGGAGCGATAAAAAATAGGATAAACGGATTACGATAGATCCGATACTTAAAGCGCTTGACTATTGAGGCGTCTTCATACTCTTGTGTAGTCATCATCCACACATCCCCAATGCCACGTTTATCTAAATTCCCAGCGGTACGGTGATGGGTGATATGATCACGTTGCCATTTGAAAAATGGGGTAAAGGTCAAAATACCAAACAGATGTCCCAACACAATCATGACTTTTCTTGATGTCATAAATGAGTTATGGGTACAATCGTGAAACATGATGAATATGCGCACTAGGAATAGGGCAGCGATAACGCTTAATCCTAAGACATAGACATATGATACATTATTTATAATTAAAACGTACATCGCCACAATCAAAAGAGCGAAAGGGAGAACGGTATTGATCATTTGAAAAATTGCCCGAGCATTAGATGCTTTGGCGAAAGGTTTAACTTTCGCTTGTAATTCATTTGCCATAAGAGAATCCTCCTTTATTTGATAGGTTAATTATACGCTGATAAATTACTATGTCAAGCATAGTAATTTATTTTATATTATAGCTTTTTAACCGATGATTTTTCTAAAGGTAACCCTTTATACGATAAGCAATTGGCAAGCCTTATTTAAACAAAAGAAAATGAAATCTTAAATTATTATGCGGGCAACGACTTATCCTATCAGTGAAATTTTTAATCGCAAATTGCATATGTTTTCAAAAGATGTGTTGTTGAGTTTGTTTATATTATTCAAATTATCTTGAGTAAAGTGATAAGGCACTTTATAATTAAGTTGAGTTGAAAAACTATTAGAAGGGAGATGGAACAATGAAACAACGATCAATTGGGATGATGATTTTACTAACACTGGTTACGTTTGGTGTCTATATGATTATATGGACAGTGTTATTTCAAAGTGAGCTTAAACGTAAAACTAACCTAGGGTTTGGCGGACTTGGTCATTTGATTCTCATCTTTGTTACATTCGGGATTTATTACATCTACTGGAACTACAAAGCCGGTGAAAGAATCGAGAAGACTGGCGGACCCAACAATGGGATTCTTTATTTAATTCTTGTTTTGATTGGATTTGGTTGGCTCAACCCATTCTTAATGCAATCAGAAGTTAACAAAATTCAACCTAAAGTTATCAAAGCAACAACATAATATTTTTTGGCATACAAAATCCCAGCAAATTTTGCTGGGATTTTTTTATGGAGATAATGGTTATTCGTATTCTATGATATCAAAGTAAGGATTCCAATGACGGTCTTGTTCATAAAGATGATAGACTGACTCTTCTACAATAATGCCTAAGAGATTACTATCTAAGAACGGATCGCTTCGATCACCAATGCGTGTGAATTGTTCGGAGAGATAGACTTGCTCGGTGGTGCTTTGTAGATAAAGCACTTCTAAAGCACTATTCGCAAAGGACATCCCACCAATGTAGATAAGTGACTCAGGAGCTTCAAAGGTGGTAATGGATGTACCGTAGAAGGCTTCTGCCTCAATGACTAAGCCATCACTGTCACTAGTTTCATTCTCTAGCGTGAAATCAACGGACGTTAGAGGCGTATTTTTAAAGGCCGCCTCATCAATAAGACCGATAGCACTCGAGAAGCTGAATGTTTCTAGCTGAGTCCCTTCAAACGCACGGGCACCAACGGTATGGAGATTTTCTAAGTCTGGGAGTTCATCAAGTCCTGTCGTTTTGTAGAACGCAGCCGTTCCAATTGCGTTTACGTGTTCAGCACGAACAATCTCTATCGATTCAAAGTTACTCATGTAGGCGAAGGCATACGCAGGGACTTGGTTGACGGTGCCTCTTAAGACAACGTTACGTACCGCTGAGTCATATAGGATTCCTTCCCCAAGTTGTGAAATTTCACCGTCGCTTTCCTCAGGCACAGATTGTAGCGCAGGAATCGTAAAGGTATCAAATTCTCCAGTTTCTGCGAAGGCGTAATCCCCAAGATACACGAGAGTGTTAGGTAAGTCAAAGTTTGTTAGTGCCGGGGTATTGCGGAAGGCATGCGCATCAATGATAAAGAGATTGTTGGCATTGGTCGTATCGACACTTTCAAGCATTTCTGTATCACGGAAGGCTGATTCGCCAATAATCATTACATAATAAGGGAGTTCAAGGGTTTCAATGTCGGTATTACGGAAGGCTGAATCCCCAATCATAAACCCTTCACTCTCTTCTGGAATAGCCCCTTCATAATCGTCATAGACATCATGCGTTTCACTGAACGTTAGGGTTGAAAGAGCTGAGGATTCAAAGGCTGATTCGCCAATACTTAAGAGGTACTCAGTCACTTCAAAGTCTGTGATATTGCTACCTGAGAAGGCGTAATCGCCAACGAGACGTAGACTTGATGGCAGATTCGCAGGCGCTGGATTGAAGTTACTGTTTTCAAAGGCATAGTCTTCAATCACCTCAAGGTTTTCCCCAACAAAGAAGAATGATAAACTCTCTGTATCTTTAAAGGCGGCCTCACCGATATGGGTGAGCGCATGAGCATCCGCATCATTTTGATCAGGCACATCTACTTCAAATAATGTACTTGCGCCTTCAAAGGTCGAAGCGGAGATGGACTCTAAATCAGCGTTTAAGTAGATTCTTTCTAATGTTGGATGATCTTTAAAGGCTTTTTCGCCGGTCTCTATCATGCTCTCAGGTAAGGTAAACTCAGTGATTGATTCAGTGCCTGAGAAGGCATAAGCGCCAAAGCTTTCTACGACAGGATTATCGGTGAAGTCTACATTTTCTAGGTTTGCCGCATTATAGAAGATTCCTTCTGGCAGTATTTCACTCATGTGTTCATACACTACCGTTTCTACCCCACTGTCTTCTAATAAATACGGTCCAACATATTCCAAGGTGTTTGGGATGATCAACTCAGTTAGTGCGGCGGTTTCCGCAAACGCTTGCGTTTCTATCGCATGGGTGGCCTCAGGAATAACAAAACTTTCAAGGCCACTGCCTCTGAAGGCGCCACTTTCGATAATTTCTAATGCACTGACTTGCGGGTCATGGTTAAGTGTTGTAAGATTTTCAGTATTTCTAAAGGCATGACGCCCAATAAATTCAACACTATCTGGTAATTCAAAGTCATTAATCCCTGAACTAAAGAAGGCATCGCGTTCAATGGATTGCAACCCACTACCTGGTGTAACCAATTCAAGGTCATGCGTAAAGGCAAAGGCAGCTTGTGGAATACTTTCTAACGTTGAAGGTAAGAAAACGCGTCGCAGTGAATAAGCACCGCGGAACGTTTCACGCTCCATATGGGTAATCCCACTAGGCACATCCACAACCTCAATGGTATCGTTAAACTCAAAGATTGCCGGGAAAGTGCTCTGATCATCTGGCACTTCAACCGTCGGTGTAAAGCGTAGTTCACGTAAAGTCTCTAAGTCATCAATGAAGAGCTCTAAGTCCCCAAGATGCTTAGGTGAAAGTCTTAAGAACTCAAGATGGGTATCTTCAAAAGCATCCGCCTCAATGGTTGTGATACTTGGTGGGAGGGTGAGGGCATCAAGACTTAAGGTATGTCTAAAAACGCCACCTTCTAAGGTCTCTAAATTATCGCCGTTAAAAACAACATTCTCTAAATCATGAGTGCCGGTAAAAGCGTTGCTTTCTAGAGTATGCAGTGCTTCAGATAAGATGATGGTCTGAAGCTCTGAGGTTCTAAAGGCATACGCTTCAATAATTTCTACACTCGGTGGAAGTTCTAGATACTCTAAGCCACTATTTATAAATGCGCCACGTTTGATAATGCTAAGATTGTGTGGTTGTGGCAGTTCAAATGACGTTGAACGGTCAAATGAATCGGCTTCGACGCCGACAACGAAATCTTTTAGTGCATAGGTATTTCTAAACGCCCCGTCTTCAATGACTTCGGTTTGTTTACTGAGTTGCACATACTCTAGATGTTCGGCCGAAAGGAAAGTTGCGGTAGGAATAGTTTCAATTAGTGCTTCATTAAAATGCACCGCTGTAACATTAGAACCTTGAAAAACACCACGGCCTAAAGATTCTAAGGTATCAGGAAACTCAATACTAAATGAAGCTTCAACCTGTCTAAAGGCATGTGAACCAATATGGGTAAGTTGCGTATCGTCTGGGAACACAAAGGTTTGCAGTGGCGTACTCTCGAATGCTCTGTCGCCAATTTCTTTGATTGAAGACGGCAGTTCAAATGTCTCTATGGCAGTATTCACAAAGGCACTCTCACCAATAAATTCTATGGTCTCAGGCATCTCAAGTGATTCTAAGCTTGTTGCGCCCGCAAACATACGATCCGCAATCGCTTCAGCTTGTCCAAACCAGATAAAGGTTTCTAAATCACGAGTCGCCTCAAATGCGCCACGCCCAAACTGCATGTGATCATGTTGGGATTCAAAACTGATTAATCCTGAATCTTTAAAAGCATAATCGCCAACATCTAAAATATGATAATCACCCGTTGGGTGGAATACTGCTGGCAATACAATAGATTCTAGATTTGGGGTATGCGCAAAGGCGGATTCGCCAATGCTTTGCAACATACTGGCTTCTCCTTCATCGACAAGGTAATTGTCCACTTTATCAAATTCAATGTCTGATAGTTGGCTACCTTTAAACACCGCATCACCTATCGTTTGTATATGACCAGATACCGTGAACTGTTGAATACCACTGTTATAAAGGAAACCTTCTTTCAGCTCAATGACACGTTCAGGTAATTCAACGGTTTCTAAATTCGGTGTATCCGCCAATAGATAGGCTGGCATTGTAGCAGTATTACCATTCCAAATAAAAGTCTCTAAAGGTTCAATGCCTCTGAAAGCCCCTGATTTGACTGTCGCATCGTCATGAAGTTCAATCGTTTTAAACTGAGTTCCAGCCAGTGATTCCTCACCAAAGTAAGTAATGTCTTCAAACGTTAGTGTCTCACGACCACGGGTTGGAAACTCAATCTTTGAAATATTTGAGTTTTTAAACGCACGGGCTTCAAAACGTGTCAAACTCGCCTCAGCATCCTCCTCAAAACCACCTGTTAATGTCTCAATGGGAATCTCGATAGATTCAAGTGACCCCGTGTTCATGAAAAAGCCCTCAGGCACTGACGTTTGCCCATCATTGAATGAGACAAACTCAATATCGGACCCCTTAAACGCATATTGGGCATTACTTAAATCAATATGGCGGAATACTCCTTCGCGGTTAAACGGGTCAAGATGAAAATTCGCTTCACTCAAGCCACTTTGTGCAAAGGCGTATGCGCCTAGGGTAGTGAACCTGTCAAAATCAAATTCAACCAGCGAAATAGTCCCCGCAAAGGCATAATCTCCAATATCTCGCCAAATCATCAGAGTTGAATCTTCCACAACCCCAATGTCCGCGTTCGGCTGTGGCACTCGGAAGGTTTCTAAGTTTGCCGCACCATCGAACGCACGGTAAGGCACTTCGTTGATCAAGGCATTATTAAGTGTATCAAAATCACCATATTCACCTTCAATGGTAAAACTTGTAATGCCACTGTTTTGAAAGAGTTTATAAGCATAAAACGTTTGGGTCCCAGCCTCTTGGAGCCCCTCAATTGTATAGGTCATCACTTCAGGGTCTTCATCTTCGTTTTGAAGCGTGATAATAAACTGATTGCCTTCAAAGGTAGAGACAACAATGTCATAATCTTCATACATTGCTTCAAGTTCAGCTTCACTTATCTCAAGATTATACGCTGAGCCATCCGATAAAAATAAATGCAACTCATCATCCACAAAATCAAGCGTCTCAGCAATGACGGCTTCTTCGTCACTGATGAATCGTTGATAGCCCAGTGCAGTATCGGTTGGGAATACCATATCCCCTAAAGAGACAGTGTCTTTAAACACTTTTTCATGTAAGACTACCCCAAGGTGTTCAGGGTATTCGAAAATCACAGACTCTAGTTTGTCTGCCCCTTCAAACGCTGAAGATTCGAATTCAATATGGTCTTCGCTCAGTACGTGAACAGTTTCCAAATTGTCATTGTTTTTGAATGCTTCGGCCTCAATGACACTTAGCGGTACCCATTGTCCTGCTTCATTCATGACTTGATTAGGAATGATTAAGGTTGAGGCACTATGATAGTTTGTCGCATCAAAAGATGCATACCCATTTGAAGATTCAATAGGCAAATAATGCGGGACGCTACTGTGATAGTTTATATATTGGTGCGTCTCATCAGGTCTGAAATTGGCATATAACGTTACATCATCATACACCGGTGTCTTGGCATCCACACGTTCAGAGCCATCACGATCAGCGGCCCAGCCATTAAACATAAAGCCAACCATCGACGGGGCATCTTTTACAAAAGATTCACCGCGTCTGATTTGAAACTCATCAAACACATAATCATCTAAATATTTAAGCGTAATTGTTACATACTCATCGTCTTGAATCCAATCATTAAGTGCGTACAAATCATGCCAAGTTTCTTCATCACTATAACGCCATCTCAAGGTATCATTCGAAACATCAAATTCAACCTCTCTGGCAGTGACACGGCCTAACGTTTCTTGCGTTCCATCGGCATACGTCACCTCAAGATACCCCTCAGCCGTAATACGCGTATCCGTAATGGTTTCGCCTTCACTTGGCATATCGATCATAAACGTATCTTCAGTCCCATCATCATAACTGATGGTTAAGATAGAATCACTAAAATCAGTCGCAACGATTGAACGTGGGTCTTCAGGCACAATAATCCCTAACGAAGTCTGGTCACCATCGTCAAATGTCACGATTAATTCTCTGTTATCAATGTCTAGTGAATCAATGCCGCGTCCGTCTTCACCGGTTATTGTTTCTAACCAGTCTTCATAACTATCCGCGTCTATTAATCCTTCAGAAATTCCCATGTCATAAAGCGTTTGAAGCTGATAATTAATTTGGTCAATTAATGTGACTTCAAATGATGTCTCAACCCCACGATATTCTACCGTAATCGTATGCTCTCCGGGTGAATCAGGAATTTCCGAGATAATCATCGATGCATCAGGAATGATCGTAATAACGTCACCTGCTTCATCTTCAAACAATAATCGTAAATCACCAATATCAAAAGCCGTAACACTAAAGGCATTATCAATACTGGACGGTTCAATACTCAGTTCCCCTTGCCCATCCGGCAAGGGATCTTCATCGTCTCCATTGGAGTCGGTCGTACAAGCAGCCACTACAAATAGCATGGCTGTTAAAACAGCGAACACTTTAAATTTTTGCATGATTTTTTCCCCTTATATTAATAAAATTTATAAATTATACTATGATCTCATGCTATAAAAAATTATTTGGAAGTTCAAAAGAAACACGTTATTTTTTGAAAACGGTTGTATAACTATCTTATGTCAAA
>PWOH01000077.1 GCA_003557505.1 Mollicutes bacterium
TCAATGATTAACCCATTCACAACAATTTGATCATCAAATATTTCATAGCGCTGTTCAGAAAAACTTAGAAATCCTTTACCTTCTCCAAAAATAACCGGTGATTCTACGTTCTTAATATTGACGTGAAGCACCCTTTCACCGTTGTGTTCCTCTTGATGCAAACTCACTGTTTCAGAATGCGCACTGACTGCTTGCCCACCCCACAAAACCACGAACAATAAAGAAAAAACAATTTTTAGCATTATTATACCTCCTCAACCGTATAATACGCCGCAAATTGTTTTTTTCTTTTTTTATTTAAATAAATCTGATTATTTCATTAAACGTAGCGTGTCTCTAGCAATCATAACCTCTTCATTTGTTGGAACAACTAGTAGTTTAACTTTTGAGTTATCCGTTGAAATGATTTTGTCTTCGCCTCGGACTTCATTGGCTTTTTCATCAAGTTCAGCACCTAGTGCCCCTAGACGATTTACAATCAATTCTCTTGTATTTGGTGCATTTTCACCGACACCTGCGGTAAAGACAATTGCGTCTACGCCGCCCATTGCGATATAATATGCGCCAATATAATCGGCGATCATTTTCGCTTGTTTATTAATCGCAAGCATTGCTTTTTCATCGCCTTTATAAGCGGCATCCCATAAATCTCTTGAGTCAGAAGACACTCTTGAAACCCCAAGATATCCAGACCCTTTATTTAGATCATTCATCACTTCTTGAATGGTTTTATTTTCCTTACTGGAAATAAACTCAATGATTGCAGGATCGATATCACCACTTCTGGTTCCCATAGAAATCCCGGCCAACGGGGTGAACCCCATCGAGGTATCAACGCTTATACCACCATCGATAGCACAAAGTGAAGCACCGTTTCCGATATGCAGCACAATGGTTTTCAAGTCTTTAACATCTTGGCCTAAAATTTCAGCGGTACGAGCAGAAACATATTTGTGACTGGTTCCGTGGAACCCATACTTACGTACACGATATTTTTCATACCATTCATAAGGGGTTGAATACATAAAAGCATCATCTTTCATGGTTTGATGGAAGGCCGTATCAAAGACCGCAACCATCGGTTTTCCAGGAAGTGCTTTTTGGAAAGCACGAATTCCCGTAAGATTGGCTGGGTTATGAAGCGGCGCCAAATCACTAACATCTTGAATTGCTTGAATCACTTCATCGGTGATTAAAACAGAATCGCTAAATGCTTCACCCCCATGAACCACACGGTGTCCAACCCCAGAGATATCGTCATAAGATTCTACAATATTATGTTCAACCAAAGACTTCAACAGTAAATCCACAGCAACCGTATGATTAGAAATATCTAAGGTTTTACTGTCCTTTTCTCCGTTATATTTTAACGTGAATACCGCATTTGGCAGCCCAATACGCTCGACCACACCAGAGGCAATCATCGTTTCTTTTGGCATTTCTAGTAGTTGGAATTTGAGCGATGAACTCCCAGCGTTTACTGCAATAATTTTTTCCATTTTAATCAACCTTTCTATTCTTAAACCATTGATCTATTTTATTAATCGTTTCATTGAAGCGTGTTTCATCAGTAAAGGGTGGTAAGTCAGCCAATAAGAAATCATCCATTTTATCGTCTTTTGAAGCCTTACGTTGCATAATCAGCAAGCTTTGTGGATGATTTTTAAACAAGCCTTCGTCAAACTTTATCAACCCGTATAAATGCATCGTTTGCATAAGTTTATCTTTAAATTCATCGGCTTCATTTTGTTCAAAGAAGTCATTTTCAATCAGCGCAACAAAAAAACCACCGACTTTTACATGTTCCATATGTTTTAAAATGATGCGGTAGGGAAAATACGTGTCTTTTCTCTCTTTACTTTCAACAGGAAAATCTGTCACAATCAAATCATAATTGTTTTGTTCAAATGTTAAGGCATCTTGATGATAGATTTGATGATCCATTTCCAAAGCATCAAAGAAATTACGTGCTAACATACTTAATAGTGGATCAGCGTCAGTTCCTTCAAAATGACAGACACTTGAAAAATAATTATTCAGTGTAGCCAGGAGGTTTCCCGTTCCAACTAACGGATCGTAAATATCAAGTTTCGCATCTTTATCGTAAAGTTTCATCAATAGATAACTGATAAACATCCCAATAGAATCAGGTGTCATCATTGAGTTTGTCACATTCATTTGTTTAAAGCCGTTAAGCATGACCAACTGTACCGCTTTACGAACCATCTCTTTCTCAAATGCCTGATGAATGATTTTATCTTTATAGTGCCTTAAATCTGTAATGACTGGGTCAGGTAAGGACTTTTGTGTATCATCATCCAACAAATAATCAAGCGCGATGGAAACCCCTTCGAGATACGGTGTTCCATCCATTTCATAGATGCGATTTGCGACATTATCCAAGTATTCGTACATCAATTCTATTTTAGGCGTATCGTTCATTGTTATCACCAAGGGTATTGTACCAAAACCATTACGTTTTGTCTATTTATTTAGGGGGTGTAAACCTTCACATAACCCCATTACTATCGAATAGACAATTTAATGGCAAAGAGTGTATTAACATTGTGCAAACACCACCTGTTTGATATGATAAGAGTGGAAGTGATGATATGAAAAAAATTGTAATTAAACTCATTGACTATTACCAATCTTTTTCCAAAACCACCAATCCGACATGTCGGTACCGCCCCACCTGTTCACATTATGCAAAAGAAGCGTTTCAAAAACGCAATTTTTTTTATGCAAGTCTATTGAGTATATGGCGCATTTTACGGTGTAATCCCTTTTCCAAAGGCGGCTATGACCCAGTGCCTGAAAAAAAACAAAATAACAATGAGGAGTGATTTCCATGGACTATCTTAATATTCCCTTAAAAGCAAATGATGGGAAAACCTATGCATTAAAAGATTTCAATGGCTCAAAAGTGATTCTATATTTCTACCCGAAAGATGATACATCGGGGTGTACGCTTGAAGCGAGAGATTTTACTCAACTTAAAGATGATTTTGAAAAGAAAGGCTATACGATTATCGGTGTTTCTAAAGATAGCGTTAAAAGTCATCAGGATTTCTGTGAAAAACACGATTTGTCGATATTGTTATTAAGTGACCCTAATCAAGAACTGATAAAAGCTTTTGATGTCTTAGGAGAAAAATCCATGTATGGCAAAACCTTCATGGGCATCCTTCGTTCCACGTTCATACTGGATGAAAACGGCACAATAATTAAAGAAATGCGCAATGTAAAATCAACGGGTCATGCGCAAAACGTTTTAGATTTATTATAGCGCTTGATTTTTACTACATTTAAGACTATTCTATTTACAATGTAAATATTGAAGGTGATATTATGAACAAGAAACGTAAGCTTTTTACTTCAGAATCCGTAACTGAGGGACACCCTGATAAAATTTGTGATCAGATCTCAGATGCGATTCTCGATGCGATTCTCAAAGAAGACCCTAACGCACGGGTTGCTTGCGAAACTGCAGTAACTACAGGACTAATCTTAGTTATGGGTGAAATCACAACCCAAACCTATGTTGATATTCAAAAAATCGTTCGTTCTACGGTTAAAAATATCGGATATGACCGCGGAAAATATGGCTTTGATGCCGAAACAATGGGAGTGCTTGTTGCGATTGATGAACAATCACCCGATATCGCACAAGGCGTTACGAAGAAAACACCCGATGATCTTGGCGCAGGTGATCAAGGCCTAATGTTCGGTTATGCGACTAATGAAACAGAGGCTTTTATGCCAATCACTGCGCTTTTGGCTCAAAACCTTGCCCGTAGACTCTCCACTGTCCGCCAAAACGGTACGCTGAGCTATCTCAGACCTGATGGTAAAACTCAAGTCACCATGGAGTTTGATGAAACTGGTGCCCCACTGCGTATAGATAGTGTGGTTCTCTCTACACAACACGCACCAAACATCAAACAAGCGACACTGCACGCAGACATCAAAGCACATGTCTTTAAAAAGATTCTGCCGAAAGAACTTGTTGATGAAGATACCAAGTACTATATCAACCCAACAGGGAAATTTGTTGTCGGAGGGCCACACGGTGATGCTGGATTAACAGGAAGAAAAATCATTGTTGATACATATGGTGGCATGGCACGCCACGGCGGCGGTGCATTTAGTGGAAAAGACCCATCCAAAGTTGATCGAAGTGGTGCCTATGCGGCACGCTGGGTTGCGAAAAATATTGTAGCCGCCGGATTGGCTGACCGTTTAGAAATCCAAGTTTCATATGCGATTGGTATAACTGAGCCTACAAGTATCTCCATTGAAACCTTTGGGACAAACAAAGTAAGTGACGATACAATCATTGATATCATCAATCAAGTATTTGATCTGCGGCCAGCGGCCATTATCCGGGACTTGGACTTAAAGCGTCCTATCTACAAACAAACAGCCGCTTACGGACATTTCGGCAGAGATGATCTTGATTTACCTTGGGAACGTCTTGATAAAGTCGATCAAATTAAAAGATTATTAAACACCTAACACTATGCATTCAACTTAGAAACATATCTAGTAGTGATTAAATTACTTGAAGCCTGATTTCCAGTTTATGGATCAGGCTTTTTTAATGTTTTTTTATGTCTTGTTTTAAATCGGTTTAGTCTCTTTATATATGGAAATAAAGACTAATACGCTTATGAACAATTATTATAAACAAGCAATTAAGGCTTGATTTAGAGAATCATGTATGTTGTCTTATATAGAAAGCCCATAGATTAAATTATTGATATTGTATCTTTTTTATATACCAAATATAATTAACAGTATAGATGAGATTTATGCTTTGGGCGTTTACAAGAAAGGAGGAAAGTGAAAACGTCAGGTGTCGTATTATGATTCATACTATTTTTAGAAATCAGGAGGAACCATATGCAATTGAAAGAAGTCCTTGATAAGTACCCACAGAGTGAAGATTACCTAATTGAAATTCTGATGGATTATCAAAAACACAAAATGCATCATGACCTGACAGAAGATGAATTAAAAACAATTGCTACACACCTTAACATCAAAGAAAGTAAAGTTTCTAGCGTGGTTACATTCTATAGCCTCTTCTCATTAAAACCTAAAGGACAACATGTTATCCAAGTTTGTCATGACGTACCTTGCCACGTTAACAACCAACCCGACGTTTTAAGCACACTGAAAACCATGTTAGCCATTGACATCGGTCAAACTACCGATGACAAAATGTTTACTCTAGAATACACTAGTTGCCTAGGTGCATGTGACAAAGCACCGGCAATGCGGATTGGAGAGAAAACATTTACAAAACTCACCCCTAACAAAATTAAAGCAATTATCGCTGAATACAGGGGGCGAAAACATGCCTGAACATAAGATGCTAACAAAAAGAATCGGTGATATCAATCCATTATCCATCAAAGATGCAATGGAAAAAGGCAGTTATAAACAGTTTAAAAAAGCTCTTTCTATGGAACGCATTGATATTATTGATGAAATCGAGAAAGCCAATTTGAGGGGACGCGGTGGTGCTGGGTTCCCAATGCATATCAAATTAATGAGCACCGCTAAGCAAGAAGCTACTCCGAAGTATATCGTATGTAACGCTGATGAAGGTGAACCAGGAAACTTTAAGGATCGTTATCTAATGGAAAAAGACCCCCACATGATTTTAGAAGGCATGCTTATTGCTGCGTACGCCGTTGGCGCTTCTAGAGGATTTTTCTATATACGCGGTGAATATGACCAAGCCATAAGCATCATGAAATGGGCCATTGAAGAAGCCAAAGAAAAAGGACTACTCGGTAAAAACATAAATGACAGTGGCTTTGATTTTGAAATGGAAGTCCGTACCGGTGCTGGGTCGTATGTGGTTGGTGAAGAATTCGCTATGATTGAATCGATTGAAGGTAAATCTGGGCGTACTCGTGTCAAACCGCCATTCCCTACAGATGAGGGTGTTTTTGGTATGCCTACTTTGCTCAACAATGTCGAAACATACTGCAACCTTCCATTTATCGTCGAGATGGGTGGAAACAATTATAAAAAAATCGGTACACCAACATCAACTGGAACCAAACTTATCTCGCTTTCTGGGAACATCACAAACCCAGGCGTTTATGAAGTTCCATTTGGCACCACAATCCGTGAAGTTATTGATACATTAGGTGGCGGTGTCCCATCTGATAGAAAAATCAAAATGGTCCAACTAGGGGGCGCTTGTGGACCTATAATTCCTGAGTTCATGCTTGATATGCAAATCGATTATGAACGTTTTGAAGAATTTGAATCGAAAACTGGAGCGGGCGCCATCATAGTGATGGACGACCGCCAAGACCTTTTCGAAGTTCTTTTACGCATTGTGAAGTTTTTCGAACACGAATCCTGTGGACGTTGTACGCCGTGTCGTGAAGGACATGTCCATTTAGAAAAACTTCTTCGCAAATTCTTTAAACACGATGGTACACCAAATGAACTCTATTCATTAGAATCTCTTGCAAGAGTGATTCACCAAAGCTCCTTATGCGGACTTGGACAATCATCACCGATATCAATTATTTCTACGCTCGGTTATTTCCGTAATGAATTCCATGACCGCATGGCATTCGACGGAGGTGAAGAATCATGATAAAACTAAAGATTAATGGTTTTGACATTGAGGCCAAACAAGGCGCAACAGTGCTTGAAACCGCCAAAGAAAATGGCATAGACATTCCAACATTGTGTTACTATCCTGATTTAAAAATCAATTCAGATTGTCGGGTTTGTTCAGTGGAAATATCTGGCAGTAAAAATCTTCAAACTGCCTGTTCTACGCCAGTCAAAGAAGGCATGGAGGTTAAAACCAATACCTCAAAAGTCTACAATGCAAGAAAAACTATAACTGAATTAATTCTTGCGAATCATGATACCAACTGTACAACATGTTCACGTAACCTAAAATGTGAGCTTCAAGATCTTGCCAACACACTTGGCATCGATGAGAACCGCTTTGAAAAAGTTCTGGAAATGGATGAAGTGGATAATCATAATCCGTCTATCTACCGTAATCCTAACCGTTGTATTAAGTGTGGACGTTGTATCGAGGTTTGTAAAGATGTCGAAGGCACTTATGTCCTTGAAAACCAAGGCCGTTCCAATGAAGTAAAAGTTGCACCGAAATACGGTAAGTATCTTTCTGATGAAGACTGTACATTCTGTGGTCAATGCGCAAGCGTCTGTCCAGTGGCAGCTATTACAGAAAAAGATGACTCACAACGCGTTTTTGACGCCATCAACAATCCTAAAAAACACGTCATCGTTCAAGTAGCACCCGCCATCCGCGTTGCGATTGGTGAAGAGTTTGGACATGAGGCTGGTGGACAATGGACGGGTCAACTAATTTCTGCATTAAAGCGTCTGGGATTCGACCGAGTATTTGACACTGACTTCACTGCTGACCTTACAATTATTGAAGAAGGCCATGAATTACTTGAACGCGTCAAAACTGGTGGAACACTCCCAATGATGACTTCATGCTGTCCGGGATGGATTAATTATGCTGAGCAACAACATCCCGATATGCTTGATCACTTATCTACCTGTAAGTCTCCTCAACAAATGTTTGGTGCACTGGCTAAGACTTACTATGCCGAATCAGCCAAGATTGATCCAGAAGACATGTATGTCGTTTCAATCATGCCATGTACGGCTAAAAAATATGAAGCTGCACGTAAAGAAATGCAAATCAACGAATCGATTCAAGATGTTGATGCAGTGTTAACGACACGGGAACTTGCTAAAATGATTCGTTCACAAGGCATTAACTTCAATAATCTTAAAGATGGTGAGTTTGATACTCCGTTTGGCATCACAACAGGTGCCGCAGCCATTTTCGGCGCCACAGGTGGCGTTATGGAAGCAGCTCTAAGAACAGTTTCTGAAGTAGTTAACGAGAAGCCACTTGAAAAAATTGAGTTTAAGGATGTCCGCGGATTTGATGGCATCAAAGAAGCCACCGTAGAACTTGGTGGTAACCCTGTCAAAGTTGCGGTTGCTCATACACTCAAACATGCGGAGACATTAATATCACAGGTCAAAGCCGGTAAGTCAGAATATGCCTTCATTGAAGTCATGACCTGTCCTGGTGGCTGTGTTGGTGGTGGGGGACAACCATACGGTACTACTAACAAAAAACGCATCGAGCGTATCGAATCAACATACCGTGTCGATGGCGCAATGCAAATAAGAAAATCTCATGAGAATCCAACCATTAAGAAACTCTATGACGATTTCCTTAAAGAACCGCTTGGTAAAAAATCGCACACATTGCTTCATACTCACTACCATCCACGACATAAAAAAACATAAACATCCATAGGAGAGTGCCGGTTTGAAATACGGTACTCTCCTATAACTATGTAGCAAGCCTAAATGATAAGATTTCTGAAATATTTATTATGTCCTTGGAGAGTTTTCAAGGGCATTTTTAATATAAGCGTGTTAATAATTGCCAATATCAGTTTTTATGCTTCATTGATAATAGATAATAATCAAATTAAATAGTCTTCTATAAAATTAGAAGCTAGGGTATAATTGAAATGAAATATCAATTTAATGGAGGAACGCCATGACACCTATTTTTGTTTTATCATTTTTATTTATTGTGATTGTAGTCATCACAGTTGCTATTGTGATTGCCATCAAATCATCTACAAAAGAACCACGTAAACGTGATCTTAACAACAAGGCATTCGATGATAACACTTATTATAGCGATTATGATCAATCAAGTGACTATCAAAAACGTTACCAAAACCAACGCTCTGTGCGCTATTGTAAGTTTTGTGGTACAAAAGTCGAACCCAACAAGTAGTCTGCCTGCAGTGTGGTGCGTCTGTGCGTGATGATATCATCACTAATATGTCCAATAAACGTCTAATCAGTGGTTTACTTGGGATCTTTGTTGGTGTATTTGGTGTGCATAATTTTTATTTGGGAAACACCGAAAAAGCCATTGCACAGCTTCTGTTAGGAACTGTTGGTATACTCGTAATTGTCGGACCCATAATTTCTTCCGTCTGGGGCCTTATCGAAGGAATTCTTATTTTGACTGGAAACATTCCTGTTGAAGATTAATAAAAATCCCCTTAAAGTCTGCATATATTGTTTGCAGTTCAACTTTAAGGGGTTTTTTAATTTATGGATAGAGTTTCTCGTTACTTTGTAAGGTATAAGACTCCGATAGTGCCACTTCCACAATGAGAAGAGATAACACAACCAGCTTCAGTTTCGTAAATATTATTAACCTTGATATCCTTGAGTTCCTCTTTAATGAAACCGACATGATCAGATGCTTGCTAGTGGGTAATCATCATGAAATCTGAATCAATACTGTCTTTGTCCTTAATCACATCGCGAATCATAAACCGAATACCATTACGCATTTTGCCTCTAGGCTTTTTACCAATGGCCATCTCACCATCAATGACTTTAATGATTGGATGCAATTTAAGAACTGACCCAACAAATGCGCTGATCGCCTTTAAACGTCCACCTTTATGGAGATATTCCAATGTATCGATAATAAACTGTGTCTTTACTTTTTCTCGTAACCCTTCGAGTGTCTCGACAATCTCGGATGCGCTCTTGCCTTCACTACGCATTTTCGCCGCCTTTAACAGCAGTAAACCTGAGCCAGATGAAAGGTTTTGAGAATCCACTATATGAATTTTATCGCCATCATCTAACATGTTTTTGGCGATGGTGGCGTTTTGGAATGTCGCTGAAAATTTTCTCCCGATTCCTAAATAAATGATTTCATAGCCTTCTGACAAATAGTTGGAGAATACCTCTTCGAACATCCCTGGTGAGGCGGCTGCCGTTTTAGGGACTTGATTGTACTCATTGACTTTTTCATACATTTGGTCCGTTGAGAGTTCAATACCATCTTTATAGGATGCCTCATCAAAGTTCACAAAGAGGGGAATCACCGCTATATCATGTTTCTCTATTAACGTTTTAGATAAATCACAAGTCGAATCTGTTATTAATTTAATGTTTGCCATGTGTTCCTCCTATTTACTAATACTTTGATTATAGCAACTCACTATGACTCGTGCAATAAAAAAAGGACAATCATCTTTTTTTGATTGTCCTTCTTTTATAGATTAATTAATTGTCTCAGAATGTGCTTTAGCAGTTCTGATTACATCAAACAATGCTTCAGAAGTTACCGTTGCGCCACTGAATACATCAACTGAATCCAGGTCATCTTGATTGTCTAGGATTGAAGTGATAAATTCTTCATCTTCAATGGCATCTTCGCCCCATCCTTCAGTCTCATCATGGCTTTCAACATCTAAGCTAAGTACTGTATGGCTAGCATCTACAACAACAATAGCTGATATCGGTACATCACCAAAGGCATCGACTTCAATGGTCATCGTGGTTTCTTCACCCTCGGTCGTTGCCGAAACAACAGTACCATAGTCATACGATACAGGGTAATCTATATCCACTGTGCCATTGCCGCATGCTGCCAAGGTGAAAACAAACAGCATTGCGACTACACCCAATAGTTTTTTCATGGAAAACTCCTCCTTTTATTCGTCTTGTGTCAATTATAACGTATTTTAATAAAGAGTAAAATAAATACCCCTTAAATTACAAAAACGTTTTACTAATTACACTTTACGACATTATCAGGTGAATATGCTATGATGAGATTGAAACCAATGAATGTAGGTGATCGTATGCGACGTTATGTCCACACAACAATCAAAATGTCTTTAGCCGCGTTAATAACTATATTAATTACACAAGCCTTGAACTTAGAATACGCTATTACCGCAGGGATATTAGCCATCTTATTTATGCAGTTAACCCGTAGAGATTCTTATACTTTGGCAATAAAACGCATTATCGATGGATTACTAGCTGTGGGATTATCAACCCTATTCTTTGTGATATTTGGGTATAATCTTTGGGTATTTTTATTGTTCACTGTCATTTTTATCGCACTCTCCTTTGCATTGAATATATCCATCGGAATTGTCCCTTCGTTGGTATTAGCTTCCCATCTTTTATTAGAATACACATTCTCCTTTACGATGATTATCAACGCCTCGGCAATTTTGCTTATATCCGCAATAGTTGCTTTGCTATTAAATGTCCTTTACCCACTCAACACCTACAAATATCTTGAAGACTTTATTGTAAAAATTGATACGTTACTACGAGATGATTTAATTAACCTTTCTAACGCTTTGAATAAGCCAACACAAACTAAAAGTGCCTACAAACATCATGAATCTACAAATGAAGCACTGAAAAACTTACTAAATGAAGCCGAAATGGTAGACAAAGATATTCTCTTCGACAAAGATCACCGTCATATCGCCTATTTGAGAATGCGACACGCCCAGATGGATAGAATAGACCGTATGTATGATCTGTTGAAAAGAATTACGCACAATCATCCTTACACCAAAACCATTAGCGCCTACGTTGCAGCACTCTCTGAAGATATCGGACATGCCGATAAAGCAACGCCTCAACTTGAAAAACTCCATACGATGTTAGAGACCTTTAGAAAAAAACCACTGCCAGATGACAGAAATGCCTTCGAAACACGTGCAGTGCTGTATCAAATGATGTTTGAAATAGAAACCTTACTTAAAGAAAAAATCCGCTTTCATCGGCAATATCCACACTTCACGCATAACGTTTAATATCAATACTTCTCTATATCATAATTATTTAGCAATAAAAAATGCTCGCACGATTGCGAGCATTTTTAAGTGGTTTAATTATTCTGGTTTCAATTTCGTCAATGCATCCATATCGACATCTTTTTCATAATCAATATCTTCGTGTTCAAAACCATTCATTTGATAAAACTCATTGAAGAATTGTTTGGTGCCTTTAAGCGAGAATAACTTTTCGTCAGAAACATTTTGCATTAGTTGTGCTGTTTTGTCTTGAATATCTGGTTCCATTTCTCGATGATCGATGCGAATACGGTTCTTATCATCAACAATACGTTTGTCCCCATAAACCATATCTTTAAATAGGCGATATTTGTGTTCCAGAATAGTTTCGTGAACATTATTCTTTATCATCACGTCAAACAAACATGATACATACACTGGCATTTGTGGTATAAAGACACTGGCTTTAGTAACAACTGCTTTAGAAGAAGAAATCAAGGCTTCTCCATTATAGCGTTCTGAGAGTTTTTTGTTTATTTCAAACGCCTTAGACTCTAAATCTTCTTTCGCACGACCTAATGTTCCACCACGATAAATCTTTTCGGTTGTTTCACCACCGACATAAGTGTAAGAAATGGTCTTAACATTTTGAGCAAGGACACTTTCTTTGTCTAAATAATCCACCCAATCTTGCCAGTCACTACCACCCATTACATAAATCGTGTCTTCGATTTCTTGTTGCGTTGCAGGTTCTACGGAAAGATCCTTAACTTGGCGTTTGGCAACATCAATGGTTTTTCCCTTAGCCGACTCTCCAATGGTTTTAATAGAAGAACGGACTAACTCTCCCGTTTCACGATCAGGACGTCCTCCTGCGGCCAAAGAATATATGATAAGGTCAACGTGCCCTAACGTTTTTTTAATATAAGCAGCGACGTCGGTTTTCATTGATGATGAAAAGGCATCACCAACAAAATCTTTGTGGATATTTCCAGTTTCTTTCGCTAAGTTTTGGAAAAATATATTGTTCCACCATCCTGCTGTACCTGTCCGTTTTCCTTTTGGTCCACTTTCAAATGATACATTGATAGTATTGGCGTTAGCCCCATAGGCAAGCGCAATTCTTGAAGAAAGTCCATACCCTGAAGATCCACCAATAATTAGCACGTTCTTAGGCCCTTTAAAGGAAGGGTGTTTTTTAGCTTCTTCAACTTGATTAGAAAGAAATTTTTCAACCCCTAGAGGATGAGCATTCGTAAATACATTTGAGCGAATCGATGGTTTAATAATCATAATTGTTCTCCTTTCAAATCCAACAATAAAAACTTACGGTTCTTATTGTATCATGTTAAAGCAGTTTTTTGTTTTGATATTCAAAGTTTTTGGTATGTTAAAATAAAATTGCGAGGTGATATCATGATTTTGTTTGATTTTATAAGCCCGCATATTATATATATCGTCTATTTATTACTAACATTATTGACTATATTATCACTATTTTATCATAAAGAATGGTGGGTAAAATACCACACAAATATCATTTTAGTATGGTTAGTTTTATTGTTATATTCACATATTGTAAGATATGGTATTTCTATTTGGGAAGGTAATCCTTCATATCCCTTTTTCCCAAGTAGAATTGCGGCCTTAAGCATACTACTATACTGTATGTTTCCTCGGAAGATTTTTCAAGGATTCGTTTTCTTCATTGCCTCAACGAGTCTTTTACCGGTATTTTTACCAATGGGGGCAATCGATATGATTAGTCTGCTAGATGAAACCTTTTTTATCGACCATTATATTGGGGCCATTTTTCCATTTTATTTGTTAAGCATAAAAAAATATAATCCACAGTTCAAAGCAGCGCTTTTTACAGCTTTCTTCGTCCTAATAACGATGATTATATACTTGATTTTAGATCATTTTTATACCCTTGGAAGTTATTATTTCATGCATGATGGAAACCCTGTAATTACTTGGTTTCCACAAATAAACTGGATACTGTATACAGTCCTGTTTTCTTTCGCAATTTTCATTTATTATTGTATCTATGCCTTACTCGGAAAAGTTTATCATAATAAAGCCTCTGAAGCATAAATTTTAGAGGCTTTTTCGTTAAAATAATTATTACTACACTAACCATCAATTTTAAAGACAATTTTCAATCTTATATTGAAATAAAATGTAATGAAATTAGGGTTGTTTTTACTGTATTTCAAACCATACATGCTAGGATTATTAAAAGCTTATTGTTGTATTAAGCTAAATGATAGATTCTGGTAAATGCTTTTTGGAACTCATACAACAAATGATGAGCATTATCGCTATTTAACATGATAGTGAAACCTTTAGATTTAGTAATTGAAAATGCACACAAAGACACATAGCCTTCATTAGACCCTGAATGTCCGATAATTATATTGTCATTACTTTTGTGAACAAAACATCCAACACCTACCCGAACATGTGGATCATGATTGAAAATCTTTTGATCATACATTACTTCACTCATCGAAAGAATCGATTGTTTACTCAACAAGGAACTATGATGTTGATAACTATTGATTAACGCTCGTCCAAAGACCGCTAAATCACTAGCTGTTGTCCATAACCCAGCCGCAGCTTTTTCGGGGTAATACCGATAACAATTTTTCACTTTTCTTCCCGAAGACGAATGTCCACAAGCAACATTTTTATAAGTTCTAGGTAAAGGCTGGTCAAAGGTTGAGTATCCCATGGTTAATGGTTTGAAAACAAGGTTCTTTGACAAATCATCAATTGACTTATTTGTAGCGTTTTCAACACATTTTTGAACAATCATTGTCCCCCCACCAGAATACTTAAAACGCCCTTCATCTTTTTTAACCTTATAAACGGGATTTGAATTGACAGGCCATTCCCCTTTCAATATTTTTTTGGTAGTTACGTTAAATTGATGGGTATCATAACCTTTGAATCCATGAACATTTGTCCCCCCTGTATGACTCATTAATTGGTTTATGGTAGCAGGCACTGTCTTTTTAAATCGGTCTTGGAGTGTAAAGGCATTTAAATACTTACCAATATCATCATTAATGTTCAGGACGCCATTTTCTTGTAACTTCATCACCAACGCACCAAACACAAACTTACTAATTGAAGCGGCTTGAAAAAGCGTTGCGTGATTCACTTTCTTTTCTCTATCTTTGGATACATATCCAAATTGCATATCTTCTATTTTATTTCCATCAATAATAGCGATTGAACATCCTACTACATTATAGTGATTGAGACGTTGTTGAAATGTTTGTCCACTATATTCAGGGTTGTTTTGTAATAATGATTCTAAAGCGTTCATCATTCATTCTCCATTCTTTGTTTACCATAAATCAACTGCATATCCGGTTTCTCTGTCACATAATAATGTAGCCAAATGTAGAGGTGCTGAAAAGCCGCTAATCCCAGAGCTTCTACTGACTGAAAATATAGAGCAATCGCCCATAACAACAAAAAGCCGAACCAATACATGGCATTGGGCGTTACTGAGAAGACACCTTTACGTACCAAAAGGATTTGACGATATTTCACGTCAAAATGATCGCCACCAATCGCACGATAAAGTCCAAAATATCGCCAAACACCATAAAAAGTTACTAGCGTAAGCCCAACACATATCAGTGCCAGAATATAATAAAGAAGTGTAGGACCACTAAGTGACCCACGTGTGGCACTCGCCACCATCATAAGTACTAGGGGTCTAGAAATAAGCAACCCCATAAATATTACTAACCACATCTTAAGGGCATATTTATTTAATAGTCGATTGAGAAATCCAAAACCCATTTGTCCCCGAAAAACTATCCACACTAAAACTTGATGCACAATCACAAGATAAATAGACAAGCGAAATAAAAACTGACCATTCAACGCTCTGAAAGTCGTATCCGTAAAATCAAAGGGGACAATATCCAATCTTAGCACCATTATTACCATAGCGATAAACAAAAAGTGGAGCCATTGTCTATGAAAAAAATACTGGAAAGATTTGGCTTTTTGTATCGTATGATCATTACTCAAGCGAACCATTCCCAACCATGCCTTTATTTCAGTATAACGATTTATAAGTAAAATAAAAACACAACTTCGTTAAAAGTTGTGTTGTTTAGCCAAAATTGGTGCGGGTGACAGGAATCGAACCTGCACTCCGAAGAACTAGATCCTAAGTCTAGCGCGTCTGCCAGTTCCGCCACACCCGCAATAAATGGCTGGGCTAGGTGGATTCGAACCACCGTTGTCGGAGTCAAAGTCCGATGCCTTAACCACTTGGCTATAGCCCAAAAGATGGGGCGACTGATGGGACTTGAACCCACGAATGCCGGAGCCACAATCCGGTGTGTTAACCACTTCACCACAGCCGCCATATTCAAAAGACTATAAACATTGTATGCAATAAGGTCATGAATGTCAAGCATAAAAACAAACGTTCTAGTATAATTTTAAATGTTAGTTCTCTTTACATAATATGATATCTACGATATCATGTACTACTACAAGAAACAGGTGATAATTATGTTTATAAATAAATTAACAAAAACGTTAATCATTTACGGAATCATTAGCTTAAGCATTATCTTTATGGAGCTAGTTTTTAGGCTAAGCGCACTTGAGTTACCTGTAGGTTTTGGCTTTAGTCGTGTTATTCTTTTCTCACTAGCTTATGCCTCCTTTATAGTGTTATTCTTAAAAATATTCTCGCCAGTCATCGCAAAGACTGTCTTTACTTTTATAATGCTTTGTTTAAGTGTTTTTTATTTTTCACAACATCTCTATCATAATGTTGTTGAAGGATTTTTCTCACTTAATTTACTGAGTAATGCTGGACAAGGGGCAGGCTTCGTCACAACGATTATCGCGAATTTCAATTGGGTCCATGTCCTTTACTTTATTCCCCTTATTGTTGCCTTTGTAATTCTATTTTCAAGACGATCTGTGAAGATGCTTTTTGACTTCCGGTACGAAAACTATAGAGTGCCTATTTATATGACTTTATTTGCCTTTTTATTGATGTTTATAAGTATTCAATCGATTTCAACTACCCCGATTTCTGAAGAAAATGATCCTTATTACAGTGATCAGGATTTCTATGATCAAAACTTTAGTCCATTTCTATCCATTAATCGATTTGGGTTATTAACTTACGCCAGAAGGGATTTACAAAATCTATATGCCGAACCAACGGATGAAGATATGGAAGATACCAATGAAATTGATGAGTTCTTTAATAACCGTCCCGAACACGAAGCCAATGATATGAGTGATTTATTCGAAGGCAAAAACTTAATATTCATTAAAGCGGAATCACTGGACACTTACGGGGTTGACCCTGATTTAATGCCTAATTACTATGAGATGTTAGAAAATTCCATGGTGTTTGATAATTTCTATGCACCCCTATACTACCGAAATACATCCGACAGTGAGTTTATGACACACACATCTTTTTATCCGAGCGCCTCTGTTAATATGTCGATGGAAGCTTATAAGGACAATCATTTCCCTAACACGTTACCAAACCTGTTTGGTGAGTTAGGTTATAACACTTCTGCGCATCATAACTATGATGATTTCTATTATCCTAGAAGCGAATTTCATCCCAACACCCTAGGATTCGATACGTACAAAGGCGCAAAAGATATGGATTTAGTGCCTGAAGGATGGGACGGAGAAGAAAAATTACCTTGGCTCAGTGATCTAGAAATGTTTGAAAACACACTCGATGATGTATTGAGTGATGAGCAATTCTTTGCCTATTACTTAACCGTTACAGGGCATCTGCCTTATGATGACACCCATCAATATGCTGAGAAGCATTATGATACCATCGTTGAAATATTTGAAGAAAATGATAGAGATTTACCGGAAAATGAAGAACTAATCTACTTCCATGCGGCCCATTATGAGTTTGATTTAGCAATCGGATATTTAATGGATAAACTAGAAGATGAAGGATTAAAAGATGATACCGTCATTATGGTTGCCTCTGATCATTTCGCTTATGGTATAAGCCGAGATGTCATTGCTGATTACGATACTGCTAAAAATATGGATGAGACACGCCTTAATGTCCACAACGTACCGATGAACATATACCATCCATCCTTGGAAAATGAACACATAGAGGATGTTATGTCCAATATTGATGTAGTGCCAACACTCTCGAATTTGTTCGGACTCGATATGGATTACAGAAAAGCATTCGGTTACGATGTGTTTAGTCCAAACAGTGAAAATACAGTCTTCTTCCAAGATACCAGTTTACTGACCGATGATTATTTCATGGCGGTCAATGAAGATATGAATGTTGTTAAGCGTCGAGGTGATATTGAAGGTCAAGTAGTGGATGATCATTACAGTTACCTTATACGCAAGCGAGAAATTAACCAGTATATCTTAGAAAATGACTATTTTAGAAACAATGATGACGATTAGAACAAACTAAAAGCCTCATCCCAAAAATAATATGGGATGAGGCTTTTTTTCTTCTATAATGTATACCAACTAATACCGAAACCTTTTTTACCGATATGAATTGAGAATACCGGACCAATGTAGTCAGTCACTGATATTTTAATGTTATCGAAGGTTTCTTCTAGCAATTTTTTAAGCGCGTTAGCGCTGTTTTCACTGCGTTGATGGACAATGCGGACAATAATTTCTTTATCCTTGGAAACATCTTCTTGCATTTGATTAACAATATAAGCCATTAATTTTTTCTCAGTTCTTTCTTTGTGCACAAGATTAAGGGTTCCATCCTTATCTAACCTGATAATGGGTTTCACTCTTAAAACAGTGCCTAAGAAGGCTTGTGTTTTTGATAGCCTGCCACCTTTTTGTAAACTGAAAAGGTTTTGAACGGTAAAAAACAGTCTAACACGTTTGATAACCGCATTGGTACGTTCAATGACTTTACTGGGATTATCTTCCTCGTTGATGAAACGTAATGTTTCCATCGCAATAAGTTCATTTCCAAAGCCTGCATTCAAGGTATCAAACAAATGAATTTTATCGGAGTTGCTACAAAGTTCTTTGCCTAGTTTAGCTGATTGATACGTCCCACTGATGCCTCTTGAGATGGTAATGACAAGAATTTTTTGATATCCTTGTTCAATCATATCGTTGTAAGCATCTTTAAATAAATCAGGAGAAGGTTGAGAAGTCGTCAGTTTTTTACCTGCGTCCAGTTCATCAAACACAAATTGTTGGTTAATTTCTGTCTCTTTATAGACGTTATCGCCTTCTAAAACATTTAGGGATACAACTTTTACATTATTAGAAGATAATGTCTTTTGATTAAGGTAAACCGTTGAATCAAGTATTAAACCAGTTTTTTTCATAATAATCGCCTCTTATATCAAATTAAATTATAGATTGAGAAAAAGTGAAACAGTGACCCGGCAATCACAAAGATATGCCAAACAAAGTGCATGTAAGGAATATGTTTCATCGCAAAGAACACAAATCCTATCGTATACGCTAAACCACCAATGATGAGGAAATATAGTGCATCTTGGGGAATGACGGTATAGACTTCACGCCAGATGAATAATATACTCCATCCCATGACCAAATACATTACATAATGATAAACCTTAAAACGGTGAAACACAACTATTTTCATAAGAATTCCAGTAAAGGCAATTGTCAATAACGCAGCCAAAAGGATATATCCTTGTGTAGTCGGAAATAAGATCCAGACAAAGGGTGTGTATGTTCCAGCAATCAAAAGATATATCGCTGAATGATCAAAACGTCTAAATAAAGCTCGAACCTTTTTCATGTTTTGTGGAAACGCATGATATAGCGTTGAGGAAAGATAAAGAAATATTAACGAAATACCAAACACCAAAATCCCGAAAAGTTCACTCCCACTATTCGAGTGCATAATTAAAAATGAAAGTGCAAAAATACTCATTAACACTCCAATTCCATGGGATACACTATTCAAGATGTGCTCGGCTCTCGTTTCTTCTCGCATCTTGTCACGCTCTTTCTTTTATAGTAATTTAACTTTACCAAACATTACTATGCGTGTCAAGGTAATAAATATAATACAGTTGGTTTATCTATACTTCAAAAATAATTGTTTCACCGCTGGAATGTTATGGCGTTTAAAACGGAATTTATCATCTTTTAACATTTCGCTAATCTGATTATTTAACCGTTGTGCTTTATGAGATTCCTTTAAACTCGGATAGGCTTCCATCATGATTTGATAAACAGCGTACCACAAACGATAATCTTCGAAACGCGCAAAGTTTTTAATCGAGCGATGTCGCATTTTCCATGGTTTTAAGCCAGCATAATGAATCCCATACAAAACATCAATCATAGGATAACCATTGAATGATGAGTAACGGAGGTCCATATTATGCCATTTACCACTAAGTTTTTGGGTAATATATTGCATTTCTGGCCAAGGATAATGCCCAATCTTTTCTACCGTTTCTTTTGTCTGGGTATCGTTTAGAATATCATTAAAAAGCTCCATAGAAGGTTCAAACAAATATAGAGAAGCATTGACCCCCATATTGTAATTATCGGTATTCACACGATCCGTGATTTCCTTAGGAATACGTGCACCAAAAGGATAGTCCTTATAGATAGCATGCCAGTTCCATTGGCCACTCGTTTTTGCGTTCTTAGGAATAATATACTTGCCATCGGAATATTCCATGCAATATTCCTTCTTCTCATTAATAATGCCAGCTGGTGCCTCAATATCAAATAAGTGGTCATAGTTTCGCATCGGCAATACATCCGCATCACAAATAAGAATCTTATCATAATCAAATCCTAAATCACCGTCTTTTCCTAATCGTAAGGCGTGAAAACGACTAAACAAAAACGGTCTATCTTGACGTTCTTGTCTATTGGTATGTGCCACATAAATCTCTTCTAATACAATGACATGATCATAAAGAACCTTCAAAGCATTGACGCTATTGTCACTGAGATTGTCAGAGACAATTGCGATTAAATCATGTGGTGTATTTTGAGCGCGTAATCCATAAGCTAAGACTAAAGCGCCTGGTAAAAATGAATCATTGCGAATAATAAATGTGACATAAGCATATTTATTCATTGGGCATCACCTTTGGTTAAAATAAGAGCTCCTTTGCAGGAGCCTTTTTTAAATATTCTGTTCTACAGTTTTTAAAATCTCTTCTTTTAGCCGTTTCCCTTCATTAGACAGCTTCTGTATCTCCTCGTTCACACGGGCTACAAATGCTTCATCGGAAAGACTAGGTACGTTTATTTTAACATTAAGCAATGCGCCTTCCAAGCCTGAATATAAAAGTAATGCACTCACACCAACATCGCTAATCGCATGTTTATTCCCATAATTAGCAATATGTTCTAAGTCTTGAAGGATTTTATATGAAATCCGGGCAATCTCCAAAGGAACCTCTGTAGCTTTATAGGTTGCTTTTTCGATGGCATCTTTGCGCGTGGCTTTATCTTTGTCGGTATCTTTTGGCATTTTGAAGGCTTTCATAATCAAGTTAAACGCTTCAGTATCTTCATCAATTAACTCTAACGTTCTTCTTTCCAATTCCCGCATGGATTCGTGAATGTCGATGAATTTATCCTGGACAGCATCATCAAGCGCTTTGAACTTTTTCTTGGGAATTGTTAAGTGCCCAACCATTCGGGCAAGGGCCATCCCCATTGTCGCCGCCAAGGCACTTGCCGAACCACCACCAGGGGCGGGTGAAGCACTGTCGAGTTCTTTAATAAAATCTCTTACTGAATAATCGATGAGTTTCATGATTTCCTCCTTAATAGTTGTTGGTCTTTAACAACTAATTTTCCGTTCTTAAAGACATCTTTTACATGATTAATCGCAAAGTGGTATAAAACATAAGGCCAGTTTGGTGCATCATATATAACAACGTCCGCTTTATAATTGGGTGCGATAACCCCAATGTCTAAGCCTCTTTTTACTGCATGTGCCGCATTAAGCGTTGCAGCATTTAATACTTCATTTGGCGACATCTTTAAATGGATGGCAGCGATATTTAAGGTGAATAAGAAGTTTTCACTCGGAGAACTTCCGGGATTATAATCCGAGGAAACGGTTAAAGCTACGTTATTGTCTATCATCTTACGTGCCAGTGCATACTCACTGCGTAAATTGAAAGATGTGGATGGTAACACATTAGCGATAGTCTCGGTGTTACGTAATGCTTCAATCCCTTTTTCACTAATAACCATTAAATGATCCGCACTAATAGCGCCTAATGATGCGGCGAGTTCTGTGCCGCCTAAAGCCTTAATCTCATCAGAATGGATTTTCAGACCAAAGCCTTTAGCCTTAGCCGCGAGTAAAATTCGCTCACTTTCTTCTAATGTAAATACACCATCTTCACAAAAGACATCCACAAATTCAGCCAGATCTTCCGATTTGACAATATCCATGGTTTCGATGACATGGTTAATAAATGCTTCACGGTCATCTTGATAATTCTTAGGGATAGCGTGAGCCCCGAGGAACGTTGGGACAATGTCTATGGGGTGATCACTGTTTAATTGTTTGGAAACCCTTAATTGTTTTAGTTCACTCTCCTGCATCAAGCCATAACCACTTTTGCCTTCAACGGTCGTTGTACCATGTTTTAACATGATATCCAAACTCTTAAACGATTGGTTATAGAGTGCTTTTGGCGTTGCATCTTGAGTCATTTTTACACTACTTAGAATGCCACCGCCTTCTTTAAGTATTTGTAAGTATGGTACACCACGTAGTTTCTTTTCAAACTCATATTCTCTAGAGCCATAATGAACAACATGTGTGTGGGAGTCAACGAGTCCGGGCGTTACCAGTTTTCTCTGCGCATCATAAATTTCAGTGTTTTTGTCCTTGAATAAAGAACCATCACCTTCACCAAAATCAAGAATTCTATCATTTTTAATCGCGATAAAGGCGTTATTATATTCGATAACATCATCCATATTTTTTCCTCGTACCGCTTTTACATGTGGCTTTGGAGTCACTAAAACCCCAATATTATTAATAATTAAATCCGCTTTTACATTCATTCGATATTCGCCTCAATAATCTTAAATTTATCAAAGTCTCTAAACCCTATGATGTGTTGAGCTTCATGGGTTAATCTATCAATATCGATGTCTTTATTTAGCGATTTCCCGTTAATTTGGTAATAATACTCAAGCGATTTGATGATGGGCGCTTTTGGAATCAATCCAACGACTTCAGAACTCACTACCTTAACGTGATAGCGTTTCGCTTCCATTTTCACTGTTTCTAATATCCGGTAAATTGGATTTTGTTTATAGTTGAGGATATTCATGGTCACTTGGACATGACCTCTTTCTTTAAGATACACAGGTCCAGCTTGAATATGTTTAAAGCCACCACTACTACCTCGAATGGCTTTCGCAATACGTTTAGCAACCTCAAAATCTTCAGTCGCTAAATCAATGTTATACGCAATCAATGGTAAACGTGCCCCAACTGCCGTTGCGCCGGCTGTAGGGTGCGTTTGGGGTTGACCATAATCAGGATGCCATTGTGGGTCTTTAATCTTATCGATCATCCCTTCATATTCACCTTTGCGGATTGTGGGGAGACGTTTACGCCCTTTTTGCGTCGCAGCTTCACCATACATAAAGACTGGGATATCCAGTGTTTGAGCGATGCGTTTCCCAACATCATGGGCGATGTCACTACAAGTATCCATGTCAATATTCTGAATGGGAATAAAAGGTATTACATCAACCGCACCCATTCTAGGATGTTCACCAGTTTGTTTATTCATATCAATTAAGTCTCGGGCACGTTTTACGAATGCTAAGAGGGGTTCCTTCATTTGCTTTGGGTCACCTAGTAAAGTGACGACCGTACGGTTATAATCCTGATCAGCTTCGTAACTTACAAGTTTAAACCCTTTTTGATTCTTTAATGGTTCCACAATCTTTTCAATCTTGTCTTTGTCCTTGCCTTCTGAGAAGTTCGGTACGCATTGTACGATAGTTTCCATGTTAATAGCCTCCCTTAATGTATTTTTTATGAACGAGTTGTTTTATTTTGTTTTGGTCACTTGTATTTGCTATGGTTATTTTTCCCTTATCGGTTGTATTAAATGCCTTCGAAGTATGAAGGGCATTTTCTTGTTGGGCCCAACTACGTCTTGCAACACCAATCATCACATCAAAACTTACTGCACGCTCAATAATATCATCAACGCGTTTTGAACCATCTAAAACTAATCCATAACCACCATTGATAGCCTTAGAAGTCCCAACACCCCCACCGTTATGAAGCGCAACAAGTGACATCCCTCGTGCCGCATTGCCCGCAAAGACGTGGGTCGCCATTTCACTCATGATATTTGAACCATCCTTTATGTTAGAGGTTTCTCTAAACGGTGAATCCGTCCCACCGGTATCATGATGGTCACGCCCAATCATAATTGGACCGATTTCTTTATTACGCACTAATTCATTAAACTTTTTCGCAATATCGTGTCTTCCAAAGGCATCTTGATATAGAATCCTTGCTTTAGAGCCAACTACTAATTGATTTTCTGCGGCACGTTTAATCCAATCATAATTGTCTTTATCTTGGAAACGTCTATTGGGATCAATCATTTGCATTGCGGCTTGATCGGTTTTTTCAAGGTCCTCGTCTTTTCCACTTAAGCAAACCCAGCGGAAAGGTCCATAACCATAATCAAATAACACAGGCCCCATAATATCTTCAACGTAGGAAGGATACTTAAAGCCATCCAAATCATTTTCACCGTTTTTACAGATTGATTGTTCACCCGCATCATAAACAGCCTTCATAAAACTGTTACCATAGTCAAAAAAGTACGTACCTTGTTTTACCAGACCTTCAATCACACGATAGTGTTTGATTAATCCCTCATTTACTTTTTTGATGAACGTTGTTTTATCGTTTTTCAGTAAGGTTGTTCTTTCATCAAACGTTAGACTTTGTGGAGTGTAGCCACCTTCATATACGTTATGACAGCTCGTTTGATCACTCAGCAATTCAATTTTAATGTTGTTATTAAGTGCATACTCCAATAAATCAACAACATTCCCGTGATAAGCAATGCCTTTGCCTTTTTGTTGTTTTATCGCTTCTAAAGCAACTTCAAAAGCTTCTTTTTCAGTTTTAGCAATACAGTCCACCCAACCTTGTTCATACCGAGTGGTAATGCGACTTTCATCAACTTCAGCTATTAATCCAACACCACCCGCTATTTTAGCGGCTTTGCCTTGGGCGCCACTCATGCCACCTAAGCCACTACTTACAAACAAGACACCACGCAAATCACTTTGTTCATCAATACCGAGTTTAAGTCGCCCTGCGTTTAACAAGGTCGAATAGGTTCCATGCACAATACCCTGAGGCCCAATATACATCCAGCCTCCTGCAGTCATTTGACCATAATTAGCAACGCCTAAAGATTGTGCTCTCGTAAAATGGGCCGGTGTATCAAACATGCCAACCATTAAACCGTTACTTAAGATTACACGGGGTGAATGAGGAAAGCTTTTAAACACACCACTAGGATGCCCACTCATAATATGCAAGGTTTCATCAGGTTCCAAAACTTTAAGATAAGCTTTAACGAGTTGATACTGCATCCAGTTTTGAAACACCTGCCCTGTTTCGCCGTAGGTTACGAGTTCATAGGGGTAAAGGGCGACATCAAAATCAAGGTTATTATCAATCATCAACTGAAAGGCTTTCCCCTCAAGACAACGCCCTTCATATGAGGTAATCGGTTTTGCACTAATATTTCCCTTAGGACGGAAACGATACCCATAAATTCTTCCATAAGTAAGCAACTCATCAAGAAACTCTTCCATAAGTGCATCTTGCCATTTTTCTGGAATATAACGCAGGGCATTTTTCAAGGCCAATTCTGTGTCCGCTTCTGATAGTGAAAATTCCCGTTTAGGTGCCCGCCTAATCCCTTCTTTAAATTCTGGGTATTCGGGAAGTTCGCTGAAGATATCTTCAAGACTGATTATTTTTTCCATATCATATCCTCCAGTGTTTTATCCTTTATCTCACCATCAACCAATAATTGTTCGACTTTATCCATCAATGGCTGCATAATCGTATCTTCTTCAATAAAAGGCACGTGATTTCTTACCGTTTGATAAACAGTGTTAGTCATAGGTGAAAGCCCGTTCATCCCTTCAAAGTCAAGCGCCTGCGCGGCAGTAAATATTTCAAGCGCAATTACTTTTCTTGTATGTTTTAAGATTTGTAAGGCTTGGCGTGCCCCAATGGTTCCCATTGAAACATGGTCTTCTTGATTGCCACTGGAAGGAATCGAATCAACACTGGCAGGATGCGCCAATGATTTATTTTCACTAACTAAAGACGCCGCAACATACTGAACAATCATAAAACCTGAGTTTCGTCCTTTTTCTTTCGCAAGAAACGGAGGAAACTTTTTATTAATATCCGCATTGACTAACCGTTCTATTCTACGTTCAGAAATATTAGCGAGTTCACTGATTGCAATCCCTAAAAAATCCATCGCCAGTGCCACTGGTTGACCATGAAAATTACCAGCTGAGATCATATCTTCAGTATCTGGGAAGATTAGGGGATTATCCGTTACAGCGTTCATTTCTGTTTCTAAAGTATCTCTCACGTAATTAAATGTATCTAATGATGCACCGTGTACTTGAGGTAGTGTTCTTAAACTATAGGCATCTTGCACATGATCATCACCTTGATGCGAAGTATTCTTACTGTCTTTAAGGATATAACGCATTAATTTCGCAGTGAGGATTTGACCTTGATGAGGACGTGCTAAATGAATGCGTTCATCAAATACATCGATGATACCTCTTAGTGCCTCAAAACTCATCCCTGCCGACAACGCAGCATATTGAAAGACATCCATCGCATCAATCAACGCAATGGCCCCAACACTCACCATAGCCTGTGTTCCATTTATCAGCGCTAAGCCTTCTTTCGCTTCAAGTCTTTGAAGCTTACTGAGGCCCTTACGAGCTAAGCCTTCTTCAGCGGACATAATGGTCCCATCAACTTTAACTTCCCCTTCACCAATGAGCGGCAAAGCCATATGAGCGAGTGGAACAAGATCTCCACTGGCACCTAAAGAACCTTGTTCATATACAACAGGGATAATATTTTCATTCAACATTGCTAAGAGTAACTCAATCGTCTTGAGTCTAATACCACTATACCCTTTAATTAAAGCATTAATCCTTAGCAACATCATACCTCTAATTATTTCATCAGAAAAACGTTCTCCCGTTCCACATGCATGCGAACGCAAAAGGTTTTTCTGCAAGGCAGACAAATCCGTTTTCGCAATTCTTACATCACTCAAACGACCGAATCCAGTATTGATTCCATAAACAACTCGCTTCTCTTTAATGGTTTTCTCAACCACATTTCTAGAAATTTCAACATTCTTTATAGCTAACGAGTCAATTTTTACTTTTTCATACTTTCTAACCACCAACATAAAATCATGTAATGTTAGGTGTTTTCCATCGATTGTAATCATTTGAACACTCCTTCCAACACCGCTTATATAGTAGCATATCCACATCAAAAATAAAAGCGTTTACATTATTGTCAAAAGAAAAAAACACATCAAATTACACTGTGTTTTTACCCATAAAAAAAGAAGCTCAAAAGCTTCTTTGGCAATTAAATTGGCAGGGGTGACAGGATTCGAACCCGTACTAACGGTTTTGGAGACCGCTGTGCTACCATTGACACCACACCCCTATGATTATGGTGGAGGGGGACGGATTCGAACCGCCGAACCCGAAGGAGCAGATTTACAGTCTGCCGCGTTTAGCCACTTCGCTACCCCTCCATAATCAAAACGCGCATGTTTCAGCGCTAACATATTATAGCAAAGTGTATTTCTAAAATCAACAGGTTTGTATGAAAATTGTGCATCACAGAATTTATGAGAAAAATAAGCGGACAAGCCCCTCTAAATTAAGGAATTTTTACAATTTTTTATGGTGTTAGTGTTAAAACTCTTAAAATCTGGTAAGTATACGAAACATATTGCTTGCTACAAAAAAGTTATAAGCGTATAATACGGCTGAAACAAGGAGGAAACCAATGAAAATAATTAATGATTTTGATGCCATTAAACCGATTGTAGACAGTGAATTTGCCA
>PWOH01000031.1 GCA_003557505.1 Mollicutes bacterium
CGTATTTCATGAAAAAATTGTTTAATAATGTTTACGAATCAATCACTAAATATTCTGTGTTTTATATGACGTGGTGTCTATAAAAAGCGATAATAAAAGATTTAGAAAAAACATAAAAAGTACACTATTAAAAGAAAGAATATCAATTGCGAATCAGTTTAAAGCTTTGATGCTTAACTAATATTTCATAACTTAAGACAATGAAAAAATTCCATAAGTAAATATAAAATAACAGTCATTTTTAACGTTTTATCACAATAGATAGTACACGAAACAACAGTTTTCAAATTGACTTGATTTATTAATCCTTTGTCTTATAATTAAATTGTAGAAAGCGTTTACAAAAATGTTAGTAAAAACGAGGGTACAATCATGAAATCTTATTCCTTCAATGCAGGGAAAACACATTCGATACCTCACACCGGATACAACACTAACGGCTTTTTTAGTATACGCTATAATGCGACTAACAAAGGATGATTCTGAGAGTTTTCATCCTTTTTCTTGTGAAAATAGAAAGAAGGTAGGTTTAAATGCACACAGTAGTGATAGGCGTTATTGGTGCGGATGTTCATGCGGTTGGCAACAAGATCATTGAACACGTTTTAAAAGAAGAAGGTTTTAATGTTGTTAACATCGGTGTATTAAGTTCACAGGAAGATTTTATCAATGCGGCCATCGAGACAGATGCACAAGCGGTTCTTGTCTCAAGTTTGTATGGACATGGTGAAATGGACTGCAAGTTTCTGAAGGAGAATATGATCGAAGCAGGCCTTGGGCATGTTAAATTATATGTTGGCGGCAATATCGTGGTTGGTAAACAAGATTTCAAAAGTGTTGAAGACCGCTTTAAGAAAATGGGATTTGACCGTGTTTATCCACCAGGAACAAACATTGAAATTGCATTAAATGATTTACGTGAGGATCTGGGGGCCTGATGAGTATTCATCTCCTCGTTGATTTTGGATCCACTTATACGAAATTAACTGCTGTGGATCTAAAGAAGGAGGACATCATCGGGACTTCACGTGCAATGACTACCGTGAAAACCGATGTGCTCGAGGGATTTAACCTCGCGTTGGAAAAACTTCAAAACGCCCATCCTGATATGGGTGAAATTGAGGGTATTTCAGCATGCTCTTCTGCAGCAGGCGGGCTGAAGATGACAGCAATTGGATTGGTAGAAGAACTAACAGCTGAAGCAGCTAAACGAGCATGTCTTGGCGCGGGCGCACTTGTCCAACACGTTTATACCCATCATCTATCAAAGAGAGAAATTAAAGAATTAAAAAATGCCAACATAGATATTATATTGCTGGCTGGTGGAACCGATGGTGGAAATAAAGAATGTATTATCCATAATGCAAAGCGTTTAAAAGATGCTAATTTAGGGGTGCCTATCATCGTTGCTGGCAACAAGGATGCGGCAGATGAGATTGATGCAATCTTTGCTGAAACCGGTACAGAATATTATATTGTCGATAATGTAATGCCGAAACTTAAAAAATTAAATGTTGATGATGCCAAACGTGTCATCAGACGCATCTTCATTGATAAAATTATTGAAGCGAAAGGAATTAAAAAAGCGGAAAAGAAAACAGGTCAAATCATTATGCCCACCCCGGAAAGTGTCCTGATGGCAGCCGAATTACTGGCAAAAGGGTTTGAAGATGAAGAAGGATTTGGAGAACTAATGGTTATTGATATCGGTGGAGCGACCACTGATGTCCATACGATTGGTGATGGTTCACCCAAACGCAACGAAGTTGTGTTAAAAGGTCTTCAAGAACCATTCGCCAAACGAACGGTTGAAGGCGATCTTGGTATGCGTTACAGTGCGAACGCATTAGTGAGTTTGGTATCGCCGTATGAGTTTAACCAGTATTACGAATATCACGAAAAAAACAATATCGAAGAATCAATTAAAAAACGCTTGGATAATGTAGATTATCTTCCTGACACTGAAGAAGAAAAAGCTTTTGATAAAGCGCTGGCTCGTATTTGTTGTGATTACTCAATGTCAAGACATGTCGGCTGTGTTGAAGTTGTTTATACCCCACTTGGAAACATGTATTATCAAACCGGAAAAGACTTGACAGATGTTAAATATGTCATTGGAACAGGTGGGGTATTAATCAATTCACCTGACGCCAAAAATATCCTTAAAGATGTAACCAAAAAAAGCAATAAAAAACTTGAATTAAGACCCGATGATCCTGAGTTTCTTATCGATGAGCAATATATTCTTGCAGCCATGGGACTGCTTAGTCAAAAATATCCCAAATTGGCGCTCAAACTGATGAAGCGCTACTTGAAGTAGGAGCGTAGATATGTTAAAAAACAAAAAACTATCAAGAGAAGAATTTTTTGAAATCCGTGAAAAAATCCGCACGCATTGGCATACTGGAAGTGACGAACGATTAGATTTCGACAAAGCCGTGGAAACGTTAAGAAACGTTCCTGATTCTAAAAACTTTGCCAAAAAACTGCGTTATGCAAAAGAAAATGGGATTACAATGATTCAACCTAGAGCGGGTGTTGCTTTAGTGGATGAACATATTATTTTAATGAAATTTTTACAAAATCAAGGTGGTGCCGATTTTTTACCATCAACCATCGATTCTTATACAAGACAAAACCGTTACTCGAATGCTGAGGATGCCATTAAAGAATCAGAAAAACAAAAACGGTCATTGTTAAATGGTTTTCCTGCAGTGAATCACGGAGTAGAAGGCTGCACAAAAGTTTTTGAAAGCGTCAAGGTTCCTTTGCAAGCGCGTCATGGAACACCGGATGCGCGGTTGCTCAGTGAAATTATTCATGCCTCAGGATGGACATCCAATGAAGGTGGCGGTATTTCTTACAATATTCCTTATGCGAAAAACATCTCACTAGAAGATACGCTGCGTTACTGGCAGTATTGTGATCGATTGGTAGGGATTTATGCCGAAGAAGGCATCGAAATTAACAGAGAGCCCTTTGGGCCGCTAACTGGGACATTGGTCCCACCTTCTATTTCACATACTGTTGCTATTATTGAAGCGATACTTGCCGCTGAACAAGGCGTAAAAAATATTACAGTCGGATACGGGCAATGCGGGAATATCACACAAGATGTTGCAGCCTTACAAACCTTGGATGCCTTAACAAATTATTACTTGAAACTCTTCGGATATGAAGATGTTTTTGTGACGACCGTGCTGCATCAATGGATGGGTGGTTTTCCTGCTGATGAAGCAAAATCGATGGCCCTTATATCACTGGGCGCAACAGTAGCAACACTTGGTGGCGCCACAAAAATCATCACGAAATCACCCCATGAATCTCAAGGTGTCCCGACTAAAGAAGCAAACGCTGAAGGTTTGCGCGCTTCAAAACTAATTACCAACTTACTTGCTACGCAACGTTATCCGTCTGATAAAGTGCTTAAGGCTGAAAAAGAAATGATTGAAAAAGAAGTCAAGACATTACTTTATGCAACGTTAAATGTGGGAAAAGGTGATTTTGTACAAGGCGTAATCAAAGCTTTTGAACAAGGCATCTTAGATATTCCTTTCGCACCTAGTGAAATGAATAAAGGCCACATTTTGCCGGCTAGAGATAAACGTGGGAACATACGCATCTTGGAATTTGGAAATTTGCCTTTTGACGATGAAATAAAAAAGTTTCACAAAAATGCCCTTGAAGAAAGAGCAAAAAGTGAAAATCGAGACGTAAGTTTTCAAATGACCATTGACGATGTATATGCGATTTCTAGAGGAAAACTTGTAGGAAACTTTTCCAAAAAGGAGCCGCTTAATGAAAATTAAAAATGTCTTATGCTCCGAAGGGCTCACAGGATTTTACAATGATGATCAAGCTGCAATAAAAAAAGGCGCTGAAATGGATCGTTTTACTTATATTGGTGAACCAATTACGCCCAACTTTAAAGCAATCCGTCAAGCTGGCGAAACGTTGTCAATTATGCTCGTCTTAGAAAACGGTATGATTGCGTATGGTGATGCCGCAACTGTCCAATATAGTGGCGCAGGCGGCAGGGATTCGTTGTTTGAAGCGAAGCCGGCCAAAGCCTTTTTTCTGGATAACATCCGTCCGCTATTGCTTGGGCTTGATGTGTCTGAATTTCGCAGTAACGCCAGACGATTTGATACCTTGAATATTGATGGACACCCTATTCACACTGCTTTACGTTATGGGATAACCCAAGCCTTATTGGATGCAACCGCTAAAGCAAATTACCGAACTATCGCGGAGATTATTCGGTCTGAATACCACATCGAAGGCGAAAGCTACCATCCGATTCCCCTATTTGCACAAACTGGTGATGACCGTTATAGTGGCGTTGATAAGATGATCATGAAAGAAGTCGAAGTGCTTCCGCATGGACTTATTAACAGTGTAAAAACGAAACTTGGTGGTAACGGTGAAAAACTTATTGAGTACGTAAAATGGTTACGCAGTCGAATATTAAGTAAACGCGTGCGTGAGGATTATGCCCCAATCTTACATATTGATGTCTATGGGACCATCGGTATGATTTTTGATGATAATATTGAGAAATGTTTTAACTATCTCAAAGTTCTATCTGAAGCTGCGTCCCCCTTTCACTTACGTATAGAAGGACCCCTTGATAAAGGCAATCGCGAAGAGACTTTAGAGGCCTTAAAAGCTTTGAAAGTCATGATTGACGCAGATGATGGGGTCCATGTTGAAATTGTCGCAGATGAATGGTGTAATACCTTAGAAGATGTTAAAGTGTTTGCCGATCAACAAGCCGCGCACATGCTACAAGTTAAGACCCCTGATTTAGGAGGCGTCAATAATACCATTGAAGCGCTTAGGTATTGCCTACAAAAAGGCGTCGGAGCATATAGTGGCGGCTCCTGCAATGAAACGAACATTTCAGCCGAGATTACAACCTCTATCGCAATCGCTTGCAGTGCCAAACAATGTCTAGCCAAACCTGGCATGGGCACCGATGAAGGGATAATGATTGTTAAAAACCATATGATGCGAGAATTGGCCATCATAGAAAGTAGGAAGGCCTATGAAAACCATTAGTGTAGGAACACTTGAATCCAGTGATTGTCTGATTACCTTAAAATCTGCTCAAACCCTGTCTATCGACATAGACTCCGTGGTTCACGAAGCCTTTTATGATCATATCAAAGCGGTGGTTGAAAAAACGCTTGCTCAGTATAATATTGAAAAAATTCAAGTCATTGTTCAAGATAAAGGTGCCTTGGATTATACAATAATCGCGCGCCTGAAATCAGCGATAGAAAGATGGCGTGAAGCGCATGGCTAGAAGTTTTTTATTCATTCCTGGAAATGTCCCTAGGATGCTTCAAAATATGGAAATCTACGAAGCGGATGCCGTAATTATTGATTTCGAAGATGCGGTGAATGTTAGTGAGAAGATGGAAGCGCGCCACTTAACAGAGTCTTTTCTAAATAACCATACGGTTAGCGTCGATATTTATGTAAGAATTAATAGTGAAGAGCCCTTTTTAGATGAAGATATTACGTTGATTAATCAGCTACCGATTCAAGGGGTAGTTGTGCCTAAAAGTACTGAAGCCTTTTTAAAAAAGCTTTTGCCTAAATTTAAGGCGTCTTTAGATGTGTTGGCATTGATTGAAACCCCCAATGCTTTTTTTGAGTTGAATAAAATCGCGCAAATGAAACCTGTGAAAAGTTTATTGTTAGGTGCAGAAGATCTTATGAGTGTGATTGGTGGTATCCGTGATGAGTCTGGATTGGCGATTAATTATGCCCGCTCAGCGCTTATTATGGCAGGGCGTGCCCATGGTAAAACAATTATCGATACGCCATGGGTTAGTCTGGATGAAAACCAATTACAAGAAGATATAAAATGTGGACAAACCTTAGGATTCGATGGGAAGATGGCAATTCATCCCAATCAAGTTATTGCGATCAATGAGGCGTTTTCTCCTTCACCTAAAGCTATTGAGTCTGCGTTAAGAATCCTTGCGATGCATAAAAAGAAAGGCTCAATGCGCTTTTCCTTGGACGGAAAAATGGTCGATAAGCCCATTATTCAACAGGCTCAGAATTTTTTGGATAAAGCCAAACAGTATGGCTTGTTGAGTGGTGAGAATTATGATTTATAAATCACTTGAAAAGCTTATGGAAGATTTAAAAATTCACGATGGGCTTCATCTATCTTTTCACCATCATCTTCGTAATGGTGATAAAGTACTTAATCTCATCATGGAAGATCTTATCGCAAAAAATATTAAGGATTTACACCTTTATCCCAGTGGCATATTTCCCGTACACACCAGTATGGTTAATGCACTGAAAAAAGGGTTAATCAAAAGTATCACCACAAATTATCTCAATGGTCCATTAAGTGATGCGCTAAACCAATATCCCATGGAAGGTCAACTGACCATGCAGACGCATGGGGGACGAGCGAGAGCCATCATCGAAGGAGACAATCAAATTGATATCGCATTTATTGCGGTGTCATCATGTGATCAAGCAGGCAATGCGAGTGGACTTTACGGGAAAACGGCCTGTGGGGCTTTAGGCTATGCGATTGAAGATGCCATACATGCTAAACGGACCGTGATTGTTTGTGATACTTTACTCGACACGGTTAACAATCCGCAAATTGAAGGACAATTTGTTGATGATGTATTACTAATTGATAGTATTGGCAATGCGAGCGGCATTGTCAGCGGTACGCTTGCAATTACCAAAGACCCTTTAGGCTTAAAAGTCGCACGTGAGGCGATGCGTTTTTTAATTGCAAGTCAGTTTATTAAAAATAATGTTTCTTATCAAAGTGGGGCTGGCGGTGTATCATTGGCCATTACAAAAATGTTCAACGAATACTTGGAAAGTCATCATTTGAAGGCTTCATTTTATACAGGAGGCATCACACGATACCATGTCGATGCGCTTGAAAAAGGGTTGGTTCAATCGCTTTATGATGTCCAGTGTTTTGATATGGAAGCGATTCGTAGTTTAAAAGAAAATCCAGACCATCATTTCATGAGCGCTTCAGATTATGCCAATCCTAATAATCCTGATCGGAAAATCAAAGCGTTGGATATTGTAATTTTAGGGGCAACTGAAATTGACCTTGATTTCAACGTGAATGTGACGACTGACTCTAAAGGATTAATTATCGGTGGGTCGGGCGGGCACAGTGACACGGCCGAAGATGCCAAACTTTCGATTATCGTCTCACCGCTCCTTAAGGGAAGAATGCCTTTGATATGTAAACGTGTCACGACTATTACAACGCCTGGCAAACATATCGATGTCTTAATCACAGAACGGGGTATTGCGATTAATCCTATGCGTAAAGATTTATTGGAACTGTTTAATGACAGTGCCCTCAATATCATGCCCATTGAAACATTGATGAAAAAAGCGCATGATTTAAGTGGGGTTCCCAAGCCTTTAAAGAAAAGCAGCCAATCACTCGGCATTGTAGAAGACCGTCACGGACAAACATCAGACATCCTTTATAGGAAGGAATGATTCGATGAAAATCAAAGAAGCTATTCTCAAAGAGGAAAAAAGACGTATCGCCAAATTTCTTTCAACCTACAATCTCGTTTATGAAGATGACATCACACAATCATTTTATATGGTTGAAAATGAACAAATCATCGCGACCGCATCTGCGAGTGGTCGTATTATCAAATGTGTTGCCGTCGCTGAGGATTACCAGGGCCAAAGTGTCTTGAACCGTTTAATGAGTCATTTGATTAAAGCACTTCATGAAGAAGGTCATGAACATCTTTTTGTTTACACACAACCTGAACACGTCAGTATTTTCAAAGCGTTGGGATTCAAAGAAATTGTGCAAACCATGAACATGACATTTATGGAAATGCATGGCGATATCAAAGAAACTTTAAAACGAATCAAACGTAAATATAATATTGATTCAAGTCCTAAAGCAGCAGTTGTCGTCAATGCCAATCCTTTGACAAACGGGCATTTGTATCTCATAGAAAATGCGGCCAAACATCACGACCAACTCATCGTATTCGTTGTTAGTGAAGACCGCAGTTTTTTCCCGTTTGAAGACCGTTTTGAAATAATCAAACAGACTCTTAAAGACAAACCGAATATTCATGTTGTGCCCACTAAAGATTATTTGGTCAGTTATGCGACTTTCCCCAAGTATTTTGAAACGCATGAGCAAACCATCAAACAAGAACATGCCCTCATTGATGTCTTAACATTTAAACAACACTACATGAAAGTCTTTAATATCACAACACGTTATGTCGGTGAAGAACCATACTCACCAATGACAGGTGTATATAATGAAACCATGAAACATTATCTTGGCAATGATTTAGTCATCGTTCCGAGAAAAACCATTGATAAAGCACCTATCAGTGCCTCAACCGTCCGCAAACTTTTAAAACAAAACGGCATTGATGCCGTTAAAAACTATGTCCCTAAAGTAACATACGATTATTTATTAAGTAGGAAAGGGCAAGCAGTCATAAGGAGGATGAAACACCATGAAAGCCGACATTGACATTCTAGCGGCCCGTGAAGCAAGAGCCTCTCACCTTCAAACACTTATTAAAGATACCCCGTTAATCCTCATTCATGCCAATATTCCGGGTAACCATAAAAATACTGTGTATCAACGCATCATTGTCAATGTCTTTAAACATATTTGTGAGACACTTTTTTCCACGGAAGGAAAGCGTTACGATTCTTTGGATGGGTCGTATGTAACGCTTAGTGTAAAGGGGGACAAGAAACGCATTAAAAATACGATGATGTTTCTCGAAGAAAATCATCCCTTGGGCCGCATCGTCGATCTTGATGTTCATGATCAGTACGGTCAAATCTCCAGACGAACCCTTCAACGAGAGGGACGTAAATGTTTTATCTGTTCAAAAGACGCAAATGTGTGCCGCAGAGAAAACAATCATACCCAGGAAACATTACGCAGCCATATTGAAACAACTGTTCATCAATTTTTACGACATGCCTTAGCCAAAGAAGCCGCGAACGCTTTACGAAGAGAAGTATTTACCTACCCATGTTTTGGCTTGGTCAGTCATAAAAACAGTGGAATTCACAAGGATATGAATATCTCGCATTTTCTTAGTGCCATTGCAATTTTAAAAGAAGCATTTGATACGTATCTTGGTTTAGGATTACACAAAGATTTTTCTTTGGATGTGTTACGTGAACAAGGTAAACTCTACGAGCTAACCATGTTGAAAAGTGTTGGTTGTAATACCCATAAAGGGGCACATTATATATTCGGACTTATCTTACCACTATATATCAAGACGTTGATTGAAGGTGGGGACTTCGATTGTTTTAAAGCAACGTTGAGTAACCAGGCCACAGTCCTTGAAAAGCAAGATTTTATGGCAATGAAATCGGTCAATACCGTAGGCGAACGGGCTTTTAAACAACAAAAAATCCGCGGGATTCGCGGTGAAATGAGTGAAGGACTTCCAGCTATTTTTAGGTGGTATCCTAAGCCACAATGGCGTGATCATGAAAAACTCATCGCCATTATGAGTGAACTTGATGATACGACGCTTTTAAAAAATAACCTTGAGACCTTAGCAGATGTTAAACAATGCATGAAACAACTATGCAATGATAATTTTAAACATCTTGGCGACAAAGAAAAATGTCTTAATAAAAAAATATCTCCCGGCGGTGCGGCAGATATTTTAAGTGTTGTGTTTTTCTTTGAACGTAGCGACTATCTATTTTCCCGATAAATCACCTTGAACATAATCGTGTTTACGCATCAATTTGTCGATATTATTCATGACAACGAACTTTTTCAAGGTCCAAAGTGGTGCAATCAAATCATCTTTAGACGCATCGCCTGTGACACGCTGAATAATGATTGATGGGTTAAGCAGGCGTATTTGGTGAACGGTTATATCGACATAGTCTTCAAGCGTAAGCAAGGTGTAGGGAGATTGTTCGTGTTCATAAGCCATTTTAGTGTTTTTCGTAAGATGTAACATATGAATCTTGATGCCTTGGATATCGAGTGTATTTAAATGTTCAACGGTTTTAAGCATTGCGGTTTTGTCTTCCCAAGGAAAACCGTTAATAATATGGACCACAACATTAATACCGTGTTTACGTAACCGTTTAACGGCTGAATTAAATTCTTTTAAACTATGACCGCGATTGATTTTTTCCGCGGTTTTTTCATGCATGCTTTGAAGACCAAGTTCAACTTGGAGGTAAGTTTTTTGGTGATACTCAGCCAATAATTTGATTACCGCTTCATCAAGAGCATCCGCTCTTGTGGCAATGGAAAGTCCCACAATATTTTCATCTAACGATAAAGCATGATCATAAAGGCGTCTAAGTTCTTTAACGGGGGCATAAGTATTGGTGTTGGCTTGAAAGTAGGCGATGTATTTGGCACTTGGCCATTTCTCATGCATACGTTTCACAATCATGTCAAACTGATTATCCAATGTGTCGCCTTTTTTCCCTGCGAAATCCCCTGACCCAGATGGTGAACAAAACGTACATCCGCCCAATCCTTTGGATCCGTCTTTATTGGGACAGGTAAATCCAGCATTGAGACTCACCTTAAACACTTTTGTGCCAAAGCGTTTTTTCATATATTCATTCATGGTATTATAGCGTTTTTCACTCATCGTTATCACCAATACTTATTTTATCACAAAGTGTTTCATAAAAGCGAACATATGATATAATATGAAAAGGTGATTATTATGTTAGAACGAGTAAGAACCGCCATTATGGCGCCGCAAGAACTTATAAAATTTCGTAAAGATAAAACCATCATAGCGATTTTATTTATGATGTTTTTTGCGTTATTTATGACGGTAGGCCCTGCATTGCGCGTGCTACAATTTAGTGGGATTTCTCCCCAAGCCCGAAGTGATATCCGTGAATCTTTTAATCACCCGGAAAATAACTGTACAATATCAGACGCGGTTGTGGATTGTGAAGACGGTCCTCACGAATTATTCACTTACACAATTTATGGGATGGACATGACCGTCTATATCGATGGCGCAGATAGCTATGATATTAATCGCTTTGAAGGGAATCATGTAGCACTAATCGGCAATACGATGTATATTTCTGGCGATCAGTTTTTCCTTCAACAACAATTTCATGAAAAACCAATCAGCAGTATGCACGCTTCCATTCATAATCTTGACCTTAACCCTGATGAAGCCGATGAATCAGCGTTTTTCTCAGCCGTTTTTGATGCGGTTGATCATGAAATTATGGCCTTTATGCCATTTTGGTTGGCGGTGCGAGTCATCTCTGAATATATCAGTGCGATTGTATTATTTTTAGTCTTTGTACTCTTAAACAGTTACCTCATCCGTATGCGGATGAAAAAAGTCCCGTTCAAACAAATGTTTGTGATGATGACCTATGCCTCAACACTGTTATTCATCATCTTGATTTTCAACCAATTGATGATGTTTAATCTGATTTTATTTATTATTTTACTGTTTATTGGCTTTCGTCAAACCTCGAAACTTGCATTCGAGATGCAAAAACGTCTTTATGGTTGAAAATCTTTAAAAATATGCTATGATTATGATACATATAAACAATGTTGAACCAAAAGTAGTAATGACTATTCATTTCAAGAGACTTAGTGGCGCTGCGAACTAAGAATGGAGACTCATGAACTTGTTTGGGGAGTTGCACAAGTTAACTTGTGCCGTTTTCCGCGTTAAGGATTTGAGCGCTTTATTGAACAAAGGTGGTACAGCGGCTTAGTCGTCCTTATATTTATAAGGGCGTTTTTTATTTATAAAGGAGGAATAGACAATGAAATACAATCCCAATGCTATTGAACAAAAATGGCAAAAATACTGGTATGACAATCAATTATTTAACGCGACCGATTTTAGTGAAAAACCTAAATACTATTCACTGGTGGAGTTTCCCTATCCATCAGGTTCAGGCATGCATGTAGGACACATACGCGCCTATACAAGTTTAGAGATCATCTCTAGAAAACGTCGGATGGAAGGCTATAATGTCTTATTTCCGATTGGTTTTGATGCGTTTGGACTACCAACGGAAAACTATGCAATGAAACAAAAGGTTCACCCAAGAAAAGTGACTGACGACAATATCGATGTCTTTACCGACCAATTGAAACGAGCCGGTTTTAGCTTTGACTATGACCGTGTTGTCGATACGACGGATCCCAATTACTTTAAATGGACGCAGTGGATTTTCATCCAACTCTTTAAGAAAAACCTAGCGTACCGCAATAAAACACTCGTCAATTTCTGTCCATCTTGTAAAGTGGTGCTTTCCAATGAAGAATCTCAAGGCGGGAAGTGTGATCGTTGTGGAGAAAGTGTTATTCAAAAAGAAAAAGATGTCTGGTTCTTGAAAATTACCGAGTATGCGGATCGCTTACTTGAAGGACTAGATTATCTTGAGACATTACCACGCATCAAACGTGAACAAGAAAACTGGATTGGCAAAAGTGTTGGGGCTGAGATCACGTTTAACATCAACGAAGTCGATGAAAAACTCAGTGTCTTTACCACCCGTCCAGACACTTTGTTTGGCGCGACTTTCATGGTCATAGCACCAGAACATCCATTGCTTGAAGCATCTAAAGATAAAATCCAAAACATGGACGCTTTAAAGGCTTACCAACAAGAAGCTCAAACAAAAAGTGAGTTTGAGCGGACTGAACTGGTTAAAGAAAAAACTGGGGTTAAAATTGAAGGGTTAAGTGCGAAAAATCCAGTGACCAAGGAAGATATTCCTATTTTCGTGGCGGACTATGTCATGATGGGGTATGGAACCGGTGCAATCATGGCGGTTCCCGCCCACGATGAACGTGATTATGACTTTGCGAAAAAATATGATCTTACCATCCGTGAAGTCATTAAGGGTGGCGATATTGAACAAGCCGCCTATACCGATACTGAGTCTGGCACGCTTCTCAACAGTGACTTTATCAATGACATGGAAGTCACTGAAGCCATTGAGACCATGATTAAATATTTGGTCGACAATAAGCTTGGGGAAAAGGCCGTAAACTTCAAAATGAAGGATTGGGCCTTTAACCGTCAACGTTATTGGGGCGAACCAATTCCCATTGTCCATTGTAAACAGTGTGGGATGGTGCCTGTGCCAGAAAGTGATCTGCCTGTAACATTACCGGATGTGAAAAATGTTGAACCAACTGAAGATGGTGAAAGTCCGTTGGCTGGTATTGATGCATTTGTTGAAACCACTTGCCCGGTTTGTGGTGAAGCGGCGCGACGTGAAACCGACACAATGCCACAATGGGCGGGATCAAGTTGGTATTTCTTACGTTACACCGATCCGCATAACGACGAGGAACTCGCCAATTATCATAAACTGAAATATTGGTTGCCAGTTGATTGGTATAATGGGGGGATGGAACATGTGAGCCGTCATGTTATTTATTCGAGATTTTGGCATCAATTCCTTTATGATATCGGAGTTGTCCCCACGAAAGAACCGTATAAGAAACGAAGTGCTCAAGGTTTAATCTTAGGACCTGATGGCGATAAGATGAGTAAATCGAAAGGCAATGTTGTTGATCCGATGGAAACCATCGAACAATATGGGGCTGATACGTTACGGGTTTATATCTTATTCATCGGAGATTATGAACAAGCGACCCCTTGGAGCGAAAATGGCGTAAAAGGGGCCAGACGTTTCCTAGATAAGGCCTGGCGTCTTCATGAAAAAGTTGATGCTTCTTACACCGATGATAAAGCAATGATTACCCTTTTACATCAGACGATAAAAGGTGTTAATGAAGATGTAGAAAGCACGAAATTCAATACAGCTATCTCTAAGTTGATGAGTTTTGTGAATGACGCCTTGAAGAAACCGGCCATCAGTAAATCGACATTTGAAACTTTCCTCAAACTGCTTAATCCTTTTGCGCCTCATATGGCTGAGGAATTAAATATGATGCTTGGCAATGAAAAGCCTTTGGTATATGCCGAATATCCTACCTATGACGAGTCACTCATTGTCGAAGATATGATGACGATTGTTATTCAAGTCAACGGAAAAGTTCGTGACAAGCTTGAAGTACCAAAAGACACAGATAAGGAAACTTTAGAAGCACTTGCTAAAAAATCTGAGCGTGTTGCACAATTTACTGATGGTAAAACTATTCGTAAAATTATTGTGGTTCCCGCTAAATTAGTGAATATTGTTGCCAATTAATCATAGCCCTCTTAAAAGAGGGCTTTTTTATCGTTTTTAGAAAAAATCTAACATACAACTTTTTTCTTTTAAAAGATTGAAACCATAGAATAAACATGATATAATCTTTGTGTAAAAACGCTTTCATGAGAAGCGTTTAAATTATGAGTGCTTAAATCTTTTAAGGAGGATTTTTTTATGAAGAAGTTCGAATATATGGAGAAACACGGCTATGAGCAATTGGTGTTTTTTCATGACAAAACAACAGGACTAAAAGGGATCACATGTATTCATAATACAACCCTTGGCCCTGCGCTCGGGGGAACAAGACTTTGGGATTATGAAAACGAAGACGATGCGACACTTGATGTCCTTCGCTTAGCAAGAGGAATGACGTATAAAGCAGCGGCAGCAGGTCTGAATCTCGGTGGGGGAAAAACTGTACTTATCGGGAAAGCTGACGAAGTAAAAAGCGAAGCGTATTTCAGAGCGCTAGGTCGCTATGTTCAAACGTTAAATGGACGTTACATCACTGCAGAAGACGTCAATACCGCTACAAAAGATATGGATTTTGTGAACATGGAAACCGATCACGTTGTGGGCTTACCAGGTAAAAGTGGCAATCCATCCCCTGCAACAGCATTCGGTGCCTTCAATGGGATTAAAGCGGCATTGAAAGAAAAATACGGTGATGATGATATATCGAAACGCACTTATGCAGTACAAGGAGCCGGACAAACTGGTGATTTCCTGATTGGATATCTTCTTGAAGAAGGTGCGAAAAAAGTTTACTTTACAGAAATCAATGAAAATCATATTGAGAAAATCAAAGAGAAATATCCAAGTGTTGAATTTGTAAAGCCAGATGATATTTACAGCCTTGATGTCGATGTCTTTGCGCCATGTGCACTTGGGGCTGTCATCAATGATAAAACCATCAAACAGCTTAAAGCACCGATTGTGGCAGGAACCGCCAACAATGTTCTTGAAGATGAAGATAAACACGGGATGGCATTATACGATAAAGGTGTGCTGTATGCCCCGGACTTTGTTATCAATGCTGGTGGTTTAATCAACGTATTCCACGAAACTAAAGGCTACGAAAAAAATGCGGCATATCGTGACATTGCAAGAATATATGATCGTTTACTAGACATTTTTAAACTCTCAAGAGAAAACAAGACACACACGCAGCAAGCCGCTAAATTATTCGCGAAACAACGCATTGAAACGATTAATCAAATGCGCGCCAATTACGTGAAAAGATAATGAAACGTCTCGTGATTCTTACCGGTCATTACGGCAGCGGGAAAAGTGAAATTGCTGTAAATATGGCGATTGATGAAAAGATGGATATGCTTGTTGATTTAGACATTGTCAATCCCTATTTTCGTTCCCGTAGTGTGCGCTCACTTTTAGAGTCGCATAATGTTACACTGGTAGAATCAACACTTGAGAATGCTTCAGGAAGCGACCTCCCTTTCATCTCTTCGAAAGGGAGTCGTCCTTTTTATGATGAATCATTGCGTGCAGTCTTTGACCTCGCTGGGACGAAATCAGGCGCGAAAATATTAAAACAATACGATCAATTTATCAATCCTGAAGCGATTGAATTTTTGATGGTCGTTAATATTTTTCGTATGGAAACCGCTGATGCGAATAAAATTATTCATTTGATTGCAGAGTTAGAAGGCAGTGCTCAGCTTAAAGTGACTGGGTTGATCAACAATACTAATTTAATGAAAGAAACGACAGAAGCAACAATTATCGAAGGTGAACGAGTACTTAAGGAAGTTTCAAGCAAACTCAACATACCAATTGTTTATACCTTTATTGAAGCGTCAATCAAGACACAATACCCTTTTGCGGGAGAAGTACGACGTTTAACACGTCATCTTGCAAAGAAGTGGTTATAGGAGGCTATTATGGCAAAAGGAAGAATCTTCATTAACGAAGATAAATGTAAAGGGTGCAATCTTTGCGTCCATCAATGTCCTGTTAATATTTTGGCATTGGATACATCAAAAACGAACAAAAAAGGGTATACCCCTGTAAAAGTAACGGATGAGGATAAATGTATCGCTTGTACATTCTGCGCGATGATTTGTCCTGATAACGTCATAACTGTTGAACGTTATATCAAGGAATAAAGGAGGCCCATTCATGGCAAAAGTTTTAATGAAAGGGAATGAGGCGATGGCCCTGGCGGCGATCAAAGGTGGTTGTGATGCGTTTTTTGGTTATCCGATTACCCCGCAAAATGAAATTCCCGAATATTTATCGTATCATATGGAAGAAAATGATCGCATTTTCGTCCAAGCTGAAAGTGAAGTTGCCGCAATTAATATGGTCTATGGTGCAGCCGGTAGCGGAGCCCGCGTGCTGACAAGTTCATCCTCACCGGGGATAGCCCTCAAACAAGAAGGGATTTCATATATGGTTGGGAGTGAGTTGCCAGCCGTTATCATTAACGTGATGCGTGGCGGTCCCGGTCTCGGTGGCATTCAACCTTCCCAGGCAGACTATAATCAAATTACCCGCGGTGGTGGAAACGGCGATATGAAAATCATGTCATTCGCGCCGGAAACTTTGCAAGAAACCGTTAATATTGTCAAAGAATCATTCTCACTAGCTGATTATTACCGTAATCCGGTGATGATTGCAGTGGATGGTTTGATCGGACAAATGATGGAACCGGTCGATATCGATATGCCCATCAATGAAAAGAAGTGTCCGCCAAAAGATTGGGCCGCCACTGGAGAATCTGCCAAACGTGGTAAAAGAAACACAATTGTCTCCTTACATCTTGATCCGTATAAACTTGAAGAGCACAACTTAAAACTTCAAAAGAAATACGACAAAATGATCGAAGATGAACAACGCTATGAAATGATTAATATGGACAGTGATCCTAACATTGTTTTGGTTGCCTATGGGTCAATGGCTCGTATCGCACGCAGTGTGATTGACGATCTCAAAGCCGAAGGCATTGAAATCGGTATGATTCGTCCAATTTCTTTATTCCCGTTTCCGCAAAAAGCGTTTGACGCACTGAGTGATAAAACAACAACACTGCTCACATTGGAAATGTCATTGGGACAAATGCTTCAGGATGTCAGACTGGCATCAAACGGACGCCATAAGATTGAGTTCTTTGGGCGTACCGGAGGCGTGATTCCTGAAAGCGATGAAATCATTGCCAAGATTAAGTCACTCATCAAGGAGGCCAAATGATGAAAACAAAAACAATTTATAAACCGACCGAAGGCCTTGTTGATCGTGATTTGAGTTATTGCCCGGGGTGTACCCACGGGATTATTCATAAACTTGTTGGCGAAGTATTGGTTGAAAAAGATTTAATTGGCGAGGCGATTGGTGTTGCCAGTGTCGGCTGTAGTGTGCTGAGTTATGAGTTTTTTAACTGCGATATGCAACAAGCGGCACATGGCCGTGCCCCCGCGGTCGCAACGGGTATTAAACGTGTGCGTCCTAAAAATACTGTCTTTACCTACCAGGGGGATGGTGACCTGGCTTCAATTGGACTGGCCGAGATTGTCCATGCGGCGCATCGTGGCGAAAACATCACTGTAATCTTTGTTAATAATGCAATTTATGGTATGACAGGCGGACAAATGGCACCAACCACATTAATTGATCAAAAAACATCGACCTCACCGAGAGGGCGTCAGAAAAAAGGCACCGGAGAACCGTTGCGCATGAGTGAATTACTAGCGACTGTTCCGGGTGCTACCTATCTTGAGCGTGTTAGTGTGCATGATCCAAAACACATGCGTAAAGCGAAAAAAGCGCTTCAAAAAGCCTTTGAAGTTCAAGAAAATAACCAGGGCTTTTCCATGATTGAGTTCATCTCAACCTGTCCGGTTAACTGGGGACTTAACCCTAATGATTCCTTGAAATGGGCGACTGAACATATGATTCCTTATTATCCGCTAGGCGTTTATAAAGACGCCACTAAGGAGGAAAGTGATGAATAAAACGACAGAAAAAGTTATCGTTGCTGGATTTGGCGGACAGGGCGTAATGTTATTGGGACAAATCCTTTCATACGCTGCAACAGAAGAAGCCTTGAACACGGTATGGATTCCTTCCTACGGGCCTGAAACTCGTGGAGGAACCGCCAACTGTTCAGTGGTTATCTCTAAAGAAAACATCAACTCGCCGGTTGTCTCCAGTTGTGATGCACTGATTGCATTAAATGAACCATCGCTTAAAAAATTTGAAGGCAAAGTCAAACCAGGTGGTGTCATTATAACCAATAGTGGCTTAATCAAGGATTATGATTATCGCGATGATGTGGATGTCTATGCGATTGATGCTTCAAAAATCGCGCTGGAAATCGGTAATCTTAAAGTCGTTAATATGGTCGCGCTTGGGGCCTATTTAGGGGCGAATAAAATCTTTGATACCCCTGCGATTGAAAAAGTTTTTACGAAAATTTTTACCGGGAACAAAACGAAACTTATTGAGGTAAATAAAAAAGCTTTACAAGCCGGCGTTGATGCCACAAGGTTGTAAAGTAAGGGTAAACACGTAAGGAAGGACGTGAGTTTCTTTTGAGAATTCTCACAATAAACCCAGGGTCGACATCGACAAAAGTCGCTGTCTTCCAAAAAATTGTTAAAACCAACAAAACAAAACGCATTGCAAAAGCAACCATCAAACATGATGATTCACGGATGCTTCAGTTTGAATCACTTGCCGAGCAATTGCCTTATCGTGAAAGTTTAATCCGTGAATTTTTAGAAGAATATGACATTGAACTACCAACCATCGATGGCTTCATCGGTCGGGGTGGGCTTTTGCGCCCGATGCAAAGCGGACTCTATCGTGTCAATGATAAAATGATGAATGAGTTGCGTGAGAATAACCATGGTGAACACGCTTCAAACCTTGGGGGATTGATTGCGCAACGATTGGCTAAAAGTGTTGATAAAGAAGCTTACATCGCCGACCCTGTCGTTGTCGATGAAATGAGTGAAGTCGCTAAGTTCAGTGGATTGAATGGGATTGAACGTCGCTCATTGTTCCATGCGCTCAATCAAAAAGCTGTGGCAAGAACGTATGCCGAAGAAGTCGGAATTCCATATGAAAAACTGCATTTGATTGTCGCACACCTTGGCGGTGGCATTAGTGTAGGTTATCATGAAAAAGGCAAAGTCGTTGATGTTAATAATGCCTTGGATGGGGATGGTCCGATGTCTCCAGAACGCTCTGGTAGTTTACCGGTTTGCGGGGTTATTGATCTATGTTTCAGCGGTCAAACCCAAGCGGAAGTCTCCAAACTGATTAAAAGCTATGGTGGGATGTTTTCCTATCTTAACACCAAAGATGCCGAAGAGGTTTCTGACATGCTTGCGGATGACCGAGTTGAAGCTATCCGAGTCGTTAATGCGATGGTTCATCAAATCGCCAAAGAAATCGGGGCGCTTTACGCGTTGACCAAAGGTCAACTTGATGCGATTATTTTAACGGGTGGCTTAGCCTACAATCAAGACATTATTCAACCGCTCCTTGAGACGATTGACCATTTGGGCGATATCACCTTGTATCCAGGTGAAAACGAACTTGAAGCCTTGGCGTTCAATATGCGTGCCTTTTTGGAAAAACAAATAGAAGCCAAAGAATACTAACAAGTAAAACACATCTTTTCTAAGTATCATTACGATGAAAGGATGTGTTTTTTATGCGTGTTTGCCAAGTATGTTTTCAACCATTTAAACCCGCCCAGACATTTGAGTCTTTGTTTCGGCTGAAACACTCATGTGAGGTTTGTGAGGTCTTGTTGGAAAGTCCCATCAAAGAATCAGTATTACCCATCGATAACGCTGAGTGTCATATTATGTCTTTTGAGGCCAAAGCACACCCAGCGTATTTCAATATAATGTTACGTACCATATTGAATGAGAATATCCCTGTTGTTTTTCTTGAGATGATAGAGCATAATGAACCTATCATTTGGCGTCTCTTAGGAACACTTTTTGACCCATTATATATTTATACCCCCGCCCATTTGACATTAGATGAAATGGAACATATTATCGATTGATAAAATCGTTGGCATTTGACATTTATTTATTTTCGGATATGTTATAATATTAGTATCAACAAACATAAAGGAGATGATGCCCATGAAACTAGAAGTTCGTGGAAAGAACGGATTCGAAGTCACACAAGCTATCGAGAATTACGCAGATGAGAAATTGAGTAAACTCGAGCGTTACTTTAAAGAAGAATTAGATTCCGTTGTCGTATGCAAGACTTACAAGGATCATCACAAAGTTGAAGTAACTATCCCTACCCAGTACTACACCATGCGTGCTGAAGTTGCGGAAGAAGACATGTACGCCGCAATCGATCTCGCCATCGACAAATTAGAAAGTCAAATCCGCAAAAATAAAACAAAAATTAACCGTTCCCTTCGTAAAAAAGAAGGCGTTAGTGATCTCTTTAACGAAGACATTGACTTAGAGGCACTTGAAAGAGAACTCGTTGGACCGCCAGTTCGTAAAAAACAACTTTCTCCAGAAGAAATGTCCAGTGAGGAAGCCATCACCGCAATGAATATGCTCGGTCATGATTTCTACATTTACAAAGATTCTGAAACAAAAAAAATCAGTGTGTTGTATTTGCGAAACGACGGAGATTATGCCGTTATTGAAACTGAATAATGACTGTTTAAGGACGTCTTTGTAAGACGTCCTTTTTTATGCTAAAGTTTTTAATAAAAACCATTGAAAAAATGTGTTATCAAATAGTTTATATATTATTTTGACTCCACTGCACGTTTGCCTTTTCACTACAGGCCCTTTGTGGTATTATATATATGAAAAAATGAGGTGAAAGCATGCTAAAAAAATTATTTGACCCTTCTCGCCGAGCCCAAAAACCATTGAGCAAATTTGCAGACAGGGTAATCGAACTTCATGACGAAATTAAAGCGTTATCCGATGAAGATTTGAAAGCGAAAACAGAGACGTTTAAACAACGTATTGAAAACGGTGAAACCTTTGACGATGTTATGGTTGAAGCGTTCGCGGTTGTTAGAGAAGCATCCACACGTGTAACGGGGATGACCCCTTTTAAAGTACAAATCATGGGGGCGAAAGTCCTGCATGATGGCGATATAGCTGAAATGAAAACCGGTGAAGGGAAAACCTTGACCGCTGTAATGCCAGCCTATTTGAATGCTTTAAACGGTAAGGGCGTTCACATTGTCACAGTCAACGAATACCTTGCTGCACGTGAGGTTGAAGGAGAAATTGGTGACATTTTCCGTTTCCTTGGCCTTAGTGTTGGTTTGAATAAACGTGATTTGACCAATGCTGAAAAGCGTGAAGCGTATCAGTGTGATATTCTTTACTCAACCAACAACGAGATTGGCTTTGACTATTTACGGGATCATATGGTGATCTACGAAGAAGAAATGGTTCAACGTGATTTGAACTATGCGATTATTGATGAGGTTGACTCGATTTTAGTCGATGAAGCACGGACACCTTTGATTATTTCAGGGGGCGCTAAAACGACCCAAAACCTTTATGAACAAGCCAATGCATTTGCCCGTACACTCAACGAAGACGACTATGATATCGATATTAAAACCAAAGGCATTACTTTATCAGAAGCAGGCGTTGAAAAAGCGGAACGTCATTTCGGGATTAATAATCTTTACGATCTTGACCATGTGACACTCTTACATCATATCAATAATGCCATAAAAGCCAATTATACGATGCAACGCGATGTAGATTATGTTGTCCAGGATGACGCCGTGGTCCTGGTTGACCAGTTTACTGGTCGACTCATGCCAGGTCGCCAGTATTCTGAAGGGCTTCATCAAGCATTAGAAGCCAAAGAACACGTGGCCATTAAAAAAGAGACAACGACGCTTGCCACCATTACCTTCCAAAACTTTTTCCGTATGTACAATAAACTCTCAGGGATGACAGGGACGGCCAAAACAGAGGAAGAAGAGTTTCAAAACATCTACAACATGATGGTTATTCAAATTCCGACAAACGAACCCGTCATTCGTATTGATGCGAATGATGTTATCTTTGCGAGTATGGATGATAAGTATGTTGCCTTGGCCAATGAAATTAAGGAACGCCATGACAAAGGCCAACCTATTTTAGTCGGTACCGTTGCGATTGAAAGTTCCGAAAAATTATCTCGTTTATTAAAAAAACGTGGTGTCAAACACGATGTGTTAAATGCGAAACAGCACGAACGTGAAGCAGAAATTGTCGAAAAAGCTGGACATAAAGGCTCAGTAACCATCGCCACCAATATGGCCGGGCGTGGAACCGACATCAAATTAGGCCCTGGCGTAACCGATCTCGGTGGACTTGCAGTCATAGGGACTGAACGGCATGAATCTCGCCGTATTGATAATCAGCTTCGTGGTCGTAGTGGACGTCAGGGAGACCCTGGTTATTCAAAGTTTTTTCTCTCTGGTGATGATGATTTAGTACGTCGTTTTGGTGGCGATCGTTTCAAACGTCAACTTGAGCGCTTAACCGCATCTCGTGGTGAAGAAGACAGGCGCCCAGTCGATTATAAAATCTTCTCAGGCTTTATCAAACGTGCGCAAAAACAAATTGAAGGCAATAACTATGATCGTCGTAAAACAGTTTTACAATACGATGAAGTCTTACGTAAACAGCGTGAAGTCATCTACCAACAACGTCGTGATGTATTGTTAAAAGATTCCATCATCGATATGACCAAACCGATTATGACACGTCATATTGAACGCTTGGTTCAAGCCCATACGAATTATGATGCCAAAGAACCAACTGTGGATATTGACACACTATTCGAAGCGATTGATAAAAAGTTATTTCCTCAAGACACCGTAGAAAAAACCAAACTTTCTGTAAATCCAAGTGAGACAGAAACCTATTTAAAAACCCTGTTTGAAACGGTCTTTAAAGATAAACATGAACGATATGGCGATGCCAAGTTCAATGAGTTTTTAAAAGTTGTTTTACTTCGCGTTGTCGATACTTATTGGGTAAAACATATCGACCAAATGAGTGAACTTAGACAAAGTATCGGTCTGCGTTCTTATGGTCAACAAAACCCATTACGTGAATACCAAGAGATTGGTTATGCAATGTTTGAGGAAATGATTGCGTCGATTGAAGAAGATGTCACACGTTATATCTTACGCGCTCAAATCCGTGAAAACATGCAACGCCAGCAAGTCGCTAAACCAACAAAAGCGTCTTCAGGCAAAGAAGAAACTGAAAAGAAAAAACCTATCCGTCGTAAAAAAGTCGGACGTAATGACCCATGCCCATGCGGTAGCGGGAAGAAGTATAAACATTGCCACGGAAAATAAAAAACCTAAGGACTCAAGAGTGTATCTTGGGTCCTTTCAAACAAAGGAAGAATGCCCATGGAATTATATGAAATCAAACAAGCTTATAATGAATTTAAATCACGCCTTGCGGATATGGAGCGACTTTTAAACATTGATGCATTGCGTAAAGAAATTACTTCACTTGAGACAAAAACCTATGACAACAGTTTTTGGGATGATCATAAAAAAGCGAATAAAACCATTCAAGAATTAAAGCGTCTAAAAAATACCTTATCGCTATATGAAACCTTGGCATCAAAACTCGAAGACATTGCCTTAGCGATTGAATTGATGGAAATGGAAGAGGATGAAGAGGGTGTGGAGAGTGTCATTAAGGAGACGGATAATCTTTTCAATGATCTTGAAACAAAGTTATTCTTGTCTGAAGATTATGATGCTTTGAATGCGATAGTCGAAATCCATCCTGGTGCTGGTGGGACAGAGAGTCAGGACTGGGCGATGATGCTTTATCGAATGTTTAAACGGTATGCAGAGAAAAAAGGCTTCTCTTTCGAGATTAATGACTATCTTGATGGGACAGAAGCGGGTCTTAAAAGTGCAACCGTCTCCATCAAAGGAGATTATGCTTTTGGGGTTTTAAAAGCAGAAAGTGGTGTTCATCGTTTAGTAAGGATCTCTCCGTTTGATTCATCAGGTCGTAGACATACTTCATTTGCGAGTATCAATGTTGTGCCTGAAATCGATGATACGTTTGAAGTTGAAATCAATGAAGCAGATTTAAAAATTGATACCTATCGTAGCAGTGGTGCGGGCGGACAAAGTGTTAACACCACAGACAGTGCTGTACGTATTACCCATAAACCGACCAATATTGTCGTTACCTGTCAAAACGAACGTTCACAAATTCAAAACCGTGAACAAGCCATAAAAATCCTCAAAGGGAAACTCTACCAACGTGAAATTGAACGCAAACAACAACAAATTAGTGATATGAAAAATATTGATTCATCCAATGCTTTTGGTTCACAAATTCGCTCTTATGTAATGCATCCTTACTCCATGGTTAAAGATCATAGAACCAACTATGAAACCGGGAATGTTGATGGGGTCATGGATGGCGATTTGGATCCGTTTATTAACGCTTATTTTAAGTGGAAAATGAAGGAAGATTCCAATGAATAAGCCGCTCAAGAAGTTAACCTTTGCGAAACGCTATTTTTATATCACACTCGGTATATTTATCATGGTGGCTGGGTTTTATTATTTCATCTATCCCCCTGGATACGTCATTGGCGGTGTCAGTGGTGTTGGGGTATTATTCAGTGAACTATTTGATATACGCGTCTCTTTAGTCGTTGCGGTATTAAATATCGTCTTGTTACTTGTGGGATGGTATTTCTTAGGATTTAAATCGTTTTACCGCAGTATTTATGGCTCAATTTTGTTTCCAGTCTTTTTATTTGTTTTAGAGACGTTTTCACCGTTTTTGCCGATTCCTGAAGATCCGTTGTTGTATGTGGTCTTCGGGGGTGGTATTCTTGGCCTAGGATTCGGAATCGTTATTAAATACGGCGGGACAAGCGGCGGGACCGATATCCCTATTAAAATATTACACCGGTTAATGAAACTCCCACTCAGTGTTTCTATCTATTTGGTTGATGGTGTCGTAATTATTGCGGGGGTTATCGCATTTTATGATGATCCAAATCGCGGGATAGCGATGGGACTTTATGCGGTGTTAGTTATGGTAGTAGCCGGTAAGTTCGCTGACTTTGTGGTTGCGGGGTCCAATACCTTAAAAGCGGTCCATATTATTACCGATATGCCAGACAAAATTAAAGATATGATCTATGAAGCCATTGAACGGGGGGTCTCATTGGTTCCTGCTGAAGGTGGCTACTCTAAACAGCAAAAAACGATGTTAGTAACCGTAATCACAAGAAACGAATACTATATTATCCGTAATATTATCGCTGAGGTTGATCCCAGCGCCTTTGTGTTCGCCTCACCAGCATCAGAAATTCACGGAGATTTTACGACCAATACGGAGGATGATTAAGATGAAAAGAAAATTACTGATATTACCAATGTTAGCGGTGTTGATATTAAGCTTGGCTGCGTGTCAGTATATCAATATTGATAATGGCAATAGTGCTGATAGTGCGCGTTTTGATGCCATTATGGATATGCTTCAGGACAATCACTATAGCCAACCATCTGAAGAAGATTTATGGCAAGGAGCGATTCAAGGCATGATTGATGTTCTTGATGACCCTTTTACTTCTTATTTTTCTCAAGAAGAATATCAACAATTTCGTGATTCACTCGGTGAAAGTTTTGTCGGAGTGGGCGTAACGGTTGAAAACGTGGAAGACCAAGTTGTGATTCAAAAAGTTTGGTCTGATTCACCAGCGGAACGTGCCGGTCTAAGAGCTGGCGATATTGTGACCCATGTCGATGGTGAGGATTTTCGCGAGCAATCATATTTAGATACCTTACTTGCAGTTCAAGGAGAAGAAGGTACTGAGGTGGAACTTGGTGTTAGAAGAAGCGGAGTCGATGAGATCTTATTCATGACGATGACACGCGAACAAATTCCTAATCCGACTGTGACCAGTGAAGTCATCGATTTAAACGGTAAAAATATCGGATTCATTAAGATAAACAGTTTTGGTGATCAAACCTATAATATTTTCAAAGAAACGCTTGAAGCAATGGAAGAAGATGATGCCATCGAAGGATTGATTATTGATCTGAGAAATAATGGGGGCGGACGTCTAGATACCGTATTAAATCTTTTGGATATCTTTTTAGTGGAAAGCGATAAACCAATGTTTTCAACCGAAGGATACTCCA
>PWOH01000052.1 GCA_003557505.1 Mollicutes bacterium
CAAGCAGTGATGTTGAGACTTGTTCACCCGTTGATAACAACATATCCAGTTCGCGTTTGGTAGGATTTTTGACGGCACTGTTGGCCATTTTAATGAGGTTGTTGGTCGTTTGCCCCATCGCAGAGACTACAACCACCACTTGAGTGTGCGACGCTTTTGCGGCTTTGATGCGTTTTGCGATGGCCTTCATTTTTTCCATAGAGGAAAGGGAAGACCCGCCATACTTTTGGATGATCATTGGGCATCATCCACATCATAGCGAATCAGATCCGCATAGGTTTCACCGCGTACGACGAGGCGTGACGTTCCATCTTTGACAAAGATAACTGGGGGACGTGTTAAACGGTTATAATTTGATGCCATGGAATAATGATAAGCCCCCGTAGAAAAGACAGCGAGTAAATCATGGGTCTTCGGATGTGGGAGTTTAACATTACGAATGATAATATCACCCGATTCACAGGCTTTGCCTGTAACGGTGTAATCATGGCTTGCTTCTTCGTGCATACGGTTTGCAAGGACACCATGGTAGTTGGCTTGATACAGTGAGGTTCTTAAGTGATCGGCCATGGAACCATCCACAAAGACATAACGTTTTTGCGAATAGACTTGTTTGGTGGTTCCAACTTCATAAAGGGTAATGCCAGCATTCGCAACAATCGCACGTCCTGGTTCAATCATGACATGCGGGAGTGTAATCCCTAAAGTATCGGAAGTAGCGCTGATGACTTCAAGCATACGGTGGAGAAATGCTTGGTTATCGATCGGTTGATCGTCTGCTGTATAGCGAACCCCAAAGCCACCGCCAAGATTAATGGCTTCGACGGTAATCCCTAAGGTATCTTTGACGGCTTTTACATACTTTAAAATAGCTTCAGCGTGTGCGGTAAAGGAACTTTCTTCAAAGATTTGTGAGCCGATATGCGAATGAAACCCCTTAAAATGCAGTTGTGGGGTTGAGGCAATGGCTTGAATTAAATCCATAGTCGTTTCATCAAAAATTGATAAGCCAAATTTTGAATCGTTTTTGGTCGTAGCGATATATTCATGCGTATGCGCTTCAATTCCAGGATTTAACCGAAGCATTATATTGACAGACTGATTGGCAGTCAGTAGTGATTTTAACGTATTAAATTCATGTGGATTATCAATGATGATAGTCCCTACATTGACTTCAAGCGCTTCTTGTAATTCAGTTAATGATTTATTATTCCCGTGGAAATAGATATTTTGAGCTGGATAGCCTGCCTTGATAGCCGTGTAGAGTTCACCACCAGAGACAACATCTAAAGACAGTCCTTCTTCGTGGACCAGTCGACTCATCGCCAAGGTCAGAAAAGCTTTTGAAGCATAAATGACTTCTGTTGAAACCCTATTGTGCGTAAAGCCGGTTTTAAACCAGTTGCATTGTTCACGAATATGGGCTTCATCCATAATATATAGGGGGGTGCCGTATTGTTGTTTTAAGGTAGCTACATCTATCCCACCTATGGTGAGGATGCCTTCTTTAGTTGTTGATTGTGTGGAGTAGTAATTCATTAAAAACCCTTCTTTCAAGATAATTGGAATACAAAAAAGCCATGAGCAAAAGGCTCATGGCTATATTTAATATATAACTACCTTTCGCCCACCATGTCAAAGCGCTTTCTCCTGAGTTGGGCAACTCAGTTGAACAGTCCTGCATTTATTCAATGCAGACCCAGCATCTAGTGATGCTTCGGCGTTCGTCCCTTTCCCCGTAGGTACTCTTGATCAAACGCGGCCTCCTTTTTCACGGCTCAATATGCAATTTTCGATTTTAAGAATAACACGCATTGTGACACCTTGTCAACAATTACTTTCGCTTGATTTTTTCTTCAAGCGCAGTAAAGATTTTTGCGTACGTTTTTACCCCTTCTAACAGGACAGCTGTGGTGTAATCAAAATAACAGCTGTGTAAGGAATGGGTGTAGCCTTTTGATGCATTCCGTGTCCCCAGCATCATAAACACCCCTGGTACGGCTTGTTGGTAAAAGGCGAAATCTTCCGCGAACATCATTGGCTTGATGATGCGTTGTTGATCATCGTCAAGGGTATCACTAATAAGTTGATATAAAGCACTGTCATTAATGACCGGTGGATAGAAATCACGGATTTCAAGATTAATGTCAACATCATAACCTTCGGCGGTATGGGTAGCTAAACGCCGCATTGCAGCTTTAATTGAATCATAGGTTTGTTCTTCAAAGGTACGAATTGTGCCTGTAAAAGAAGCCTCTTGGGCAATGATATTACGGGCTTCCCCGGCATTGAATGTTCCAATGGCGATGACTGATGGCACGAAGGGATCAATCATTTTTGTGACAAGATCTTGGTAAGCACTGAATAAGGACACGCCTGCGGTGATGGCATCACGGCCATCATGAGGTTGGGCACCATGGGCGCTTTGGCCTTTGATAATAACATCAAACTCGCCGTTTTGAGCCATCATGGGTCCATTGACCATCCCAATCAGACCTTCTTCTAAATTAGGATAGAGATGAAAGCCGAAGATAGAAAGGACGTTGTAAGTCGATAAAACCCCTTCTTCAACAACAACCTTCGCGCCACCCGGTCCTTCTTCTGCGGGTTGAAAGATCAATAAGAGTGAATGATGGGGTGTAGGCACCTCTGTTAAATACGCTGCAAAGCTCAACATAATACTCATATGGCCATCATGCCCGCAAGCATGCATTTGTCCTGGGTGTGTTGAAGAGAAAGGACGCTGGGTCTTTTCTGTGACACTCAAAGCATCCATGTCTGCACGAAAAGCAATGGCTTCTTTTTGTTGGCCTTGAATATGCACAGCTACGCCACTTTTCGCAATGGTAAAAGGCTGGTAGCCCATCGCTTTAAGCCGGGTTTCTAGGTAGGCTTTTGTTTTAGGGAGATCAAAGCCTAACTCAGGTATTTGATGCAGGGCTTCGCGGTCCTTATGGAGTTGTTTCAGTAATGACTCTTCGTTCATGCAATCCGCTCACTTTCGTCAAATAAAAACACTACGAGCATGGCTCGTAGCGTTGTTTTAACAAGACTAGAGCCCACCATGCATAAGCGCAATCAATCGACTCTGGGCGGAGTCGTTGCTTAGTCTCATGTTTCTTAAACATGAGCCCAGTGCACGGGGTGCACTTCGGCGTTTTTCCCTTTCCCTCACGGTACTCTTGAATAACGCGGCCTCTTTTACATAGTTGTATGTGGTTTTTTATACAGTAACACACCGATGGGGTTGTGTCAAAAGAAATAGTGATTATTTGATGCGAGCTTGAATATGTTCATATATGGCTTGGTAGTTTTTGAGTCCGACAAGACTATAAATGCGTTTTGTGTCATTGCGTCTAATGGTCAATGTGGCAATATTTAACGCTTCGTGAATTTTAAATTGAGTAAGACTGATATCACTGATGGCGTCATAGGGAATTTCCCGTATAGTGCGTTTACCACGTTTGTAAACAATCGCGTTTTCACCAGCATGTTGTTTTTCCATGAAACTCATCAAGAAATGTCCAAGGGCGATGATGACAGCGTATACATAAATTAGATTGCCTAATGGCGTTGCGTCGTCAAGCATCCACATCAGAAGTATGGAAAAAACATGTAAAAAAACGAGTGTCATTGGTAAAATAATTAATAATGTTACAATGCCTTTAAAGGCGATACTGGGTTGAGTGTTCATATGTCCCTCCTTGAGGATGACTTTCTCTTTCATGATACTCTAGATTTGGGGAAATGCATAGTCCATCAAGGTTTTTTTTAATGTTTTAGTGTTTTATGATAAACTATCGTTGTATGTAAATAATTGTTGAGTGAGGATAATCATGAAAAAGAAATTTAGGCATCATGTCGCTTATGGGATTTTGCGTCCATTGTTAACGTGGTACTTTATGTTTGTGCAGGGTTATCGCCCCAAACGGTTTAAAGCAGAAAACCGTAAACAACCGTATTTGATTTTAGGCAATCATGCCTTAGCAAGCGATCCGATTTTAATGGCGGCTTCATTTCGCCAACCAATTTATTTTGTGGCTTCGGATATGATTTTTTCCATTCCGTTTGTTTCAAAACTGATTACCTATCTAGTTTCACCGATTCCCAAATCAAAATATAAAAGTGATTTACAGACCATACGCAATATCAAAAAAATCGTTAAAAGCGGTGGTTCGATCGGGATTTTTCCAGAAGGCAACGCCACATTCAGTGGTGAGACTATGCCTATTCCCTTATCGACCGCTAAACTTGTAAAAAGTTTAAAAATTCCTGTCGTCTTCTACCGGTTGGAAAATACGCATTTTATTAAACCACGGTGGTCCACACAACGGCGCAAAGGAAAAATGTGGGGCTATGTACACAGTGTACTTGATGTTAATGAGTATGCGGATATGTCGCTTGAAGCGTTACATGAGCATATTAATCAAGCGTTATATGTCAATCACTATGCAATCCAACAACATAAGCGGATCCCTTACCGTAATCAACGGCGAGCGGAGGACATTGAATCAACCTTTTTTATGTGTCCTCACTGTGAAGCGTTTGATGAGTTAACATCGTTAAAACATACTATTCATTGTAATGCTTGTAACCATACGTTTTCGATTGATCAATACGGAAACTTATCGGATGAAGTGTCTTATCAAACGCCATTAGAATGGTTTAAGGCACAACGACAAAAATTCTCTATTTATTTAGAGTCATTAAATAAAGAAACAACCCTATTTGAAGATAATCAGGAAACATTATATGAAGTCAAACGAGAAACACCTAAACAATTACTGGGGACTGTGTCCCTTCGGTTAAGTACTACCCATTTGACATTACGCAATCAAACCCTTAATTATACATTCCCTCTTAAAGAACTCAGTGTCGCTGTGCAACAAAAGAATCGTTTAATTATTCATCATAACCCAACTCAGACGACGTATTACTGTATTTCAGATCCAAAACGCAATGCCTATAAGTATGTTTTGGCGATTGCCTTACTTAATGAAACGGGGGCTTATTAAATGGATTATTCTGCACTTTATATTTGGGATGGTATTATTCATCTATCTATCTTGGCTGTTTTATTGCTTTTTGCTAATGTTATTCGCCGCAAGGTACCTTGGATGCGTCGTTCTTTACTACCAACCGCAGTCATTGCGGGGTTTATCGGATTATTATTTAAAGAAACGCTCTATGAACGTTTTGTAAGTCCGGAACAATATGAATCAAGTGTACGGTTCTTGCGAACGGTAATTTATCATACGATTGCACTAGGCTTTATTGCGCTGGGTTTAAAAGTAAATCATGCCTTAAAAGTTGAAGGCGCAAAAAAACGGGGCATTTTCAGTGGGTTATTGATTGTTACGACTTACATGTTACAAGGGCTTGCGGGCCTTAGTATAACGATATTTTTATCATTCACATTTTTCCCTGATTTGTTCAAAGCCAGTGGGATGTTACTGCCGATGGGCTTGGGACAAGGACCTGGGCAAGCCCAAAATATCGGAAATCTATATGAGAGTACCCATGGGTTTGTCGGTGGAACCTCTTTCGGATTAGCAATTGCATCGTTTGGCTTTTTGTGGGCGTCTGTTGTTGGGATTATGCATTTACAAAGACTTTATAAAAGTGGTATTGTTACCAAACAAGCAGCACATCAATCCAAACATGTTTCCGCTCAAGAAATTGAAACCCCCGATGAGATTCCTTTAAGTGAAGCGATCGATAAGTTTACCATTCAAGTGTCTTTAGTATTGATGGTTTACTTTGTAACCTTTTTGTTTATTCATTTATCAGGTAGACTGTTAGATACGGGCGTGGTGGGAGACTTTGGCATCAATACGATTAAACCGTTGATTTATGGCTTTAATTTTATTATTGCGATGTTACTAGCACTTGTGTTCAAACAAATATTTTTGTGGCTGAGAAAAACTAAAATTATGACACGGCAGTATCCGAATAATTACATGTTAAACCGGATTGCGGGGTTTGTGTTTGATTTGATGATTGTGGCAGCGATTAGTGCCATACGTATTGAAGATTTGCGGAATTTATGGATTCCCTTTCTCATTTTAGTCTTCAGTGTTGGGAGTTTGACGATTTATTTTATTTTGAAGATGACCAAACGGATTTTTCCAGACTATCCGCACGAAGCCGCACTGGGAATGTTTGGGATGTTGAGTGGAACGGCGTCGACGGGGGTAGTGTTACTGCGAGAAATTGATCCTGAGTTTAAAACTCCTGCGATTAACGACTTAGTCATTGGCTCTTCAACGGCGATTATGTTTGGCTTTCCGATCTTGTTGCTGGTGGGGATTGCCCCAGCAGGGACGATGCAAACCTATGTGACGTTTGGTATTATTATGGTTTTATTTATCATTGCACTCAGTGTCATTCTTCGATTTAACCCTAAATTAGATAAACAATAAGCTAAGGAGGACTTGTTCCTCCTTTTCCTTTTATGCTATAATTTATGGGATAAAGGGGGGGATTTCAATGCGATTGAAAGAACAAAATTCAATACGGGTAGCCGGTCATGTTTTTGAAGTGAAGTGGCAAGATATTAAGACCTTAAAATATAACATTGATCAAACGATGGCACAGCTTTTAAAATATAAGCAAACTATCGATTTTGTTAATCCTGCGCAACATATTGGCATTTCACAACATATTGTAAGCGATGGTTTTATCTATTTCATCGGACTTGAAGTTAAGCCTCAAAGTGTTATTCCTGAGGACTTTGAAACCTTTGTGGTACCAAAAGGGTTGGTCCTTTATGTTAAACATATAACTTTAGAAAAAATTTCAGAGGCTTACGACGCATTGCATAAATGGTTAGAAGATAGTGAGTATACTGTCTATAAAGCGAGTGGTGTGACATATTATGACCCACTACCGATTAAATATGAGCACTATAATAAAGCAAACGGAACCTTAGAAATAAGAATTCCGGTCTTAAAAACGCTTTAAATTAATGAATTAGGGTATGCAATGGTACAATGAAAGAGACGGGGAGATTGTTTTAAGGAGGTAGGTTTGGGGGGAACCAAACCAAAATGAAAAAGCAAAACACTATAACAAACTGGCTCTTTGAGCCTAGCAATTTTACCAAAACGATTATTGTCCTGACTATTCTTATGATGATGGCAGGGATCACTGCGCTTGTTTATATTACCGGTGGGATCCAATACGTATATGCCCATAGCATGTATGTTCCGGTGATTTTAGCTGCGCTTTTTTTCTCTTATAAAGGCGGCATTGTTGCGGGGATTCTTGCGGGACTTATGCTTGGGCCTTTTATGCCTGTGAATGTCGCGGAAAACATTATGCAAAATCCCTTGAACTGGATATACCGGACATTGACTTTTGCCTTTGTCGGTGGCGTTGTAGGCGTGTTTAACCGCTGGATGCTTTTATACTATAAACAGTCTCTCAAACAACTTGCGCATCTTAAAGATACTGATATTCCCTTGACGAATCAGCTAAACACAGTATCTAGCACCCCTGAGGATAACACTACAATCATCTATATTCGGATTAAAAACTTTGATGATTTGACAGATTTTTTAGGGACAAATGTCTATACTGAGTTGTTAGTGCAGGCGAGTGATCGATTGAGCAATTTTTTAGATAAAGACGCAAAGATTTATGCTAAAGATATTAGTGGATTAGTCGTGATGATAAAGACCAACGCTTTGTTAAATCGTATGGAGTATATCAAAAGTCTGTTTAGTAATTCTTTTGTCGCTGGAAAAATTCCAGTATTGCTTGAAGTTAGTGTCGGTGGTTCACCGTTTAACGATTCCGCGGTCGAAGCCATTTATCAGGCCAATATCGCTGCACGTTTTGCGGAAG
>PWOH01000074.1 GCA_003557505.1 Mollicutes bacterium
CTCACTTAAGGCAAGTAAGAAAAACTATTTCAAAGCGGACATTGAGGGTGAGACAATTACTTTGCATCAGGATACTGTCTTTAAATATCAATTGCTTAACAGTCAGACGATTGATAAAAAAACTTATGAAGCCATTCTAAAAGAAGATGCCTATAACACCTTAATGCAGCGTGCAATTAACCTGTTGGCACGAAAAGCTCACTCGAAGCATTCCCTTATCAGTGAATTAAAAGCACACGATCCAGAAGGAACGACCTTGCATTCTATTGTTGAAAAACTTGAGAAACTCGGTTATATTAATGACCAGAAGGCCCTTACACGCACCGTAGAGGAAATGGTAGAGTTTGATTTAAAAGGACCCGCATTTATTCGTCAAAAATGCCTTAAAGAAGGCTTTGAGAAATTTGATATTGAAGATGCCTTAAGCGTTTACACCGAAGAGATTCAACGTGAAAAAATCAATCAACTCATTCATTCGGAAAATAAGCATCTTCAAAAATACAGCCTTCAAAAACGGAAAGAAAAGTTATTAAATTCTTTATATCGTAAAGGATTCACACCCGATGTATTTCAACCGATTGTTGAACAGTTTCTTACGAAGATAGAAGCTACGACTGATGAAGAAGGACTCCTTGAAAAACGTATTGAAGCACTTAAAAATCGATATGATTTAAGTGACTACAAAGAAAAACAAAAGTTGATTGCGAAACTGTTGCGAGAAGGCTTTTCATATAATCATATCAAACGTCAACTTTAATAGGGGGAACATATGAAAACAATTAATGAAGATACGCTTTATTATTTGGATAACGGACAGTTACTGGACATGTATGAACATTTTGGTGCCCATCTTATCAAAGACAACGGCAACGTCGTTGCGACCCGTTTTACCGTGTATGCACCCAATGCGAAACATGTCAAAGTCATTGGGGAGTTCAATGATTATGACGAGTTCAAACATCCACTTGAAAAAATTGATGACAACGGGGTCTTCCGAATTATTATTGAACAAGACCTCTCAAGACTTCCTTACAAATATGTCATTGAAACGCCTTCTGGTGAGAAACTATACAAAACTGACCCCTTCGCCTATTATGCGGCCTCACGTCCGGATACTGTCAGTATCGTCAGTGACCGCAATCTGTATACGTGGCAAGATCATGCGTATATGGAAAGTCGTAAACATCAGCCACCTTATGAAGCCCCAATGAATATTTATGAGCTTCATGTCGGCACATGGATGCAACGTCCGAATGGTGCTTTTCACACGTTTGCGGATTTAGTGGAATATTTGATTCCATATTTGAAAAAAAACTATTATACCCACGTGGAACTGATGCCGATTATTGAACACCCTTTTGATGGTTCATGGGGGTATCAGGGCACAGGATATTTTGCGATCACATCACGCTATGGAACCGTTGATGACTTTAAATACTTTGTCGATCAATGTCATCAAAATAATATTAAAGTGCTGCTTGATTGGGTCCCTGGACATTTTTGTAAAGATGCGCATGGTCTTCATCGTTTTGATGGGTCCCCGCTCTTTGAATATAGTGACCCTGCCATTGCAGAAAACCCGGAATGGGGCACGGTTAACTTTGATCTTGGAAAAGGCTTTACACGTAGTTTTTTAATCTCTTCGGCCTTGTTTTTTCTGAAAGAATATCATCTTGATGGCTTTAGAATCGATGCAGTCAGTTATATGCTTTATTACCACGGAAACCCTGAGCAAGGGGAAAATATGGGGGCTCAAGAATTTCTAAAAAGTCTTTCCTATCATGTCTTTGATACGCACCCCCATGCTTTGATGATCGCTGAGGATTCCAGTGCTTATCCTAAAGTAACGCATCCAACGAATATGGGAGGATTAGGATTTAACTACAAATGGAATATGGGCTGGATGAATGATACGCTTAAGTATTTTTCGAAAGACCCTATTCATCGTAAATATCATCACGATCTTTTAACTTTTTCATTAATGTATGCGTTCTCTGAAAATTATGTGTTACCATTTTCACATGATGAAGTCGTGCATGGGAAAAAGTCATTGGTCGATAAAATGCCTGGTGATTACTGGCAAAAATTCGCAAATTACCGTGCATTAATGGGGTATTTCCATACGCATCCGGGTAAAACTTTATTGTTTATGGGACAAGAATTTGCTCAAATGCACGAGTGGAAAGATTATACCGAACTTGATTGGCATCTCTTAAGCTATCCAATGCATGAGAGTGCTTATCGTTTTAACCGTGAAATGAATCGACTATCCACTCAAGAAAAAGCCCTGTATGAACTTGATCATTCTCCAGAAGGCTTTGAATGGATTGATGCTGATAATCATGATCAAAGCATCATCAGCTTCATTCGTTATGCTAAAGATAAGGACGATCACATTGTCGTTGTTATCAATATGACACCGGAAGTACACCATCACTTTACGATTGGTGTACCTTACAAAGGAACATATCAAGAAATCATTAATAGTGATTATTCTACCTATGGTGGCTCGAATCTTTACAATGGTACTGATATTTATACGAAAGAACAGTCATATAAAAACTTTGAACAAAGCATGGACATCCTCGTTTCACCACTTTCCATCGCCATGTTCAAGTGGGTGAAAAAGTAATGGAAAATAACGTTTTAGCAATGGTTTTAGTCGGTGGTAGAGGCACGCGTCTCAACCCCATCACTAAACGCATGGCGAAACCAGCCGTTAGTTTCGGCGGGAAATATCGCTTAATCGACTTTGTATTATCGAACTTGACCAATTCATTTATTAGAACCGTTGGAATTATTACCCAATACGAACCGCATTCATTGATGCACTATATTGAACATGGGGCATCGTGGGATCTTGATGTGACCGATGGAGGCATTCAGTTTTTGACACCGTATACTTCATTTGAAGGAGAACGCTGGCAAAAAGGAACCGCTCATGCCATCCGTCAACATATGCACTTTGTTAATCAACACAATCCTGATTATGTGTTGATTCTTTCAGGTGACCATGTCTATAAAATGGATTACACCCCATTGATTGAAGCGCACAAAGCATCTAATGCGGAAATCACCATTGCGACGTTTAACCCGCACGACTCTTTATCACGGTATGGGGTGCTTTCAATAGATGCGAACAATCGTATCACCGATTTCGAAGAAAAACCGGACAATCCTCGTGGGAACTTAGCTTCAATGGGGATTTATGTTTTCAATCGCAAAGTATTAGAAACCATCCTTGCTCAAGAGATTCCAGAAGGATTAGACTTCGGCAAAGATATTATTCCTATGGCATTAAAACAAAACCATTTAATCAAAGCGTATTTATTTGAAGGGTACTTTCGTGATGTTGGGACGGTTGAAAGTCTTTTTGAAGCAAACATGGATCTCATCAATCATCCTGAATATTTAAAACTCAATGACTATAAATATTTACCACTTTACACGCGTTCAAGTGATTATCCGCCCCACCATGTCATGTTGGATGAACCAATCATTGATTCTTTGATTAGTGATGGGTGTTTGATTCAAGGCCGTGTGGAGCATTCCATTCTTTCTAACAACGTTGCCATTCGTGAAGACAGTTCCATTAAAAACTGTCTCCTTTATTCAGGGGTAATTGTCAATGAAAATTGTACGCTCGAAAATGTCATTGTTTTAGAAGATACGGTAATCCCTCCCAATACACAAATCGCATTTGACGAAGTTACTGTAATCGACAACGATATCCTATGGGCGCTTGGAGATGAAAACAATGAATAAACTATTTGCGATGATCGATGCCTCAAATCGCGGCAACTTTGAAAAACTCACCCTCCATAGAATGCCTGGTGCTCTACCTTATGCGGGACGTTACCGCTTAATTGATTTTGCGCTTTCCAATATTAAAAATGCCGGCATCACCAACGTAGCCATCTTTCCATTTGGTAACTATCGTTCGCTTCAAGATCATATCGGCAGTGGTAAACGCTGGAATCTTGACAGACGAAAAGACGGACTTTTCATTTTACCGCCTAAAAATATGATGATGCCATCAGAAGATATGCTGACTTTTCAGCGCATGCACGAACACATTGAATACTTTAAACGTTCTACACAGGCTCACTGTCTCATTATGCCTGCGGATCTCGTATGGAATATCAATTTTAATGATGTCTTAAAAGCCCATATTGAGTCTGGCGCTGACATCACAGAAGTCATGCATGAAAACACGCGTTTACAAACATTCATTATCGATAAAGAACAATTGCTTGATTATATTACCAACTATGATATTATTCCCTACAAAACGATTCATGAACTGATTCTGAAGAAAAAACAAATTAACCGCAATATTTACAACCACCGTCTTTATACCAAACGAATTAAAGACCCTTATACCTATCATTTGAGTAATTTGGATATGTTAAAATTTGAGATTGGGAACACAATATTTTCACGCAAACGTCCTATTTTAACGAAAGAAAAAACGGCGCCACCAGCACGTTATACAAAAACATCACAAGTGAGTAACTCGATGATATCCAGTGGAAGTTTGATTCAAGGGAAAGTCGATTCAAGCATTATCGGTCGGGATGTCATTATCAAAGAAGGCGCTGAAGTTAACCGCTCAATTATCATGAGTAATTCTGTTATTGAACAAGGTGCCATTTTAAATAATGCGATTATCGATAAAGGGGTTGTCGTCAAACGGGATACCGTGCTAGAAGGCAGTGCAACCCAGCCCTTTGTGACCCAAAAAGAACAAATACTTACCGATCAAAGTGCACTTAAAGTGCTCTTTGTGGGCACAGAAGCCTATCCATATGTCAAAACAGGTGGATTGGCTGATGTGATTGGTGGACTCTCACGGGCGCTATCGAAAAAAGGCCTTGAAGTCAGTGTCATTATTCCACTATATGAACAAGTGAAAAAAACCTACCATGAAACCTATGAAAATATCGGCAGCAAAACCTTTGAATTTGGTGGGGAAGAACGCAAAGTCACCGTTTATAAACATATTCGCAAAAAAATTCGCTTTTATTTCATTGAGAACTTTAAATATTTCGAGAGAGAAAATGTTTATGGCTATGATGATGACTGTATGCGCTTTGCCTTCTTTAATCTCGCGGTAAAAGAAGTGCTTGATATGATTGGTCCTTTTGACTTATTACACTTACATGATTGGCACACAGGACTTTTACCTAAAATCCTGAAAACCCGCATGGCCAAACCACCAAAAACGTTGCTGACGATTCACAATATTGATTATCAAGGACACTGTGATTATACGGTCGCAGAAGCCTTGAATATCCCCCTTGGAGAAGATGGAGAACTGAACTTCTTAGAGGAAGGAATCAATGAAGCAACCAAGCTTTCCACAGTATCGCCAACGTACCGGAATGAATTGCGGTATGAATACTATGGGAAAAATCTTACCAATGCCTTGATGAAACGTGAACGGGATTTCCATGGTGTTCTAAACGGCATGCCTAAAGAATTTTCACCGCAAAATGATAAGGTTATTTTGTCGCAGTATGACTTCACACAAATCTTTACCAAGACAGAAAATAAATTATTTTTACAAGAAAAGATGCATCTATCCTTAGGCCTGCAAAAATTTATCATTGGTATGGTAACCCGTATCACTGAACAAAAAGGATTTTCACTCATTTTGGAAATCATGGATGAAATCCTTACTGATAATAAAGACATTCAATTTGTCTTGCTTGGAACCGGGGAAGAAAAAATTATTAGCAGTCTGGAAAAACTTGCTCGCAACCACCCAGGACAAGTTAAGTTAAATTTTGGTTATGATGCCACGCAACCTAATTATATTTATGCGGGTTCCGACCTATTTTTAATGCCTTCGCGTGTTGAACCTTGTGGGTTAGGTCAAATGATTGCCTTAAAATATGGTACAATACCATTGGTTAGAAAAACCGGCGGGCTTGCCGATAGTGTTACAGACTATGATCCCTTTACCAAAGAAGGCAATGGTTTTAGTTTCTATCACTATGATGCCATGCATTTAAAGGAACGATTGCTCGAGGCTTACGATATTTTCAAAAATCAAAAAGAAGATTGGAAAAACATTATGATTCAAGCGATGAAGAGCGATTTCTCTTTAGATACACAAGCCCAAAAAATGTTAGAAATATATCTTACTATAATTTAGTGACATAAAAAAAATTTATTGAATAGAATTAAGGAGTAATGTATGCAAAAAATATTTCAAGACAAAAAAGCATTTACTGAAGAATTTAAGAAGCGTCTGCGCAACAAATATGTGACCAACTTAGAAGAAAGCTCAGATCGTGAACAATATTTAGTGCTCGGTGACATGGTCGCCGATTATATTAACGATCGTTGGTATGACTATGATCAAGCTCTAAACAAACAAGAAAATCAACGTCAATTACACTATTTTTCCATGGAATTTCTCATGGGACGTCTTATTACCAACAATATTCATAATCTCGGCTTACGTGATATTGTTGAGGAAAGTTTCGAGGCAATGGGCCTTGATTTAAATACGATTGAACATAAAGAAGTCGACGCTGGATTAGGAAATGGTGGCCTTGGACGATTAGCCGCTTGTTTTCTAGATTCAATCGCTTCACTTGGATTAAATGGTCACGGGAACGGAATCCGTTACCGTTATGGCTTTTTTGAACAAGATATTCAAGATGGATATCAAGTGGAAAAACCTGACGACTGGTTAAAAGATGAATATGTTTGGGAAATACGACGCGAAGAAGAAGCCATCGACATTCCTTTTGGTGGTCATGTAGAATTTCATAATGGCAACGCCGTTTATAATCCTGAAGAAAAAATCAAAGCAGTTCCTTATGACGTTCCAATTGTCGGATACAAAAACGATGTGTACAATCATTTGAGATTATGGAACGCCGAACCAACAAGTGTTTATCCTAAAGATATGCATGCGTTTGAATACAACGATGAGATTCGTAGTATCAGCGGCTTCCTTTATCCGGATGACACGACTGATGAAGGAAAGATTCTTCGTATCAAACAGCAATATTTCTTTAGTGCAGCCGGTGTCCAAGACATTATGAACAAACATTATGCGAAAAAAGGTACATTTGATGATTTTGCAGAGACTAATGTCTTTCAAATCAATGATACCCACCCGACCCTAATCATTCCTGAAATGATGCGTATTTTACTCGATGAACATAATTATCCTTGGGATAAGGCATGGGAGATTACCTCTAAAACATGTGCGTATACCAACCATACCTTGTTAGCTGAAGCCCTTGAAAAATGGCCGATATCATTAATTCAACCGACATTGCCACGTATCTATCAAATTATAGAAGAAATCAATCGCCGTTATACTGAAATGCTTAATGAGCGTTTTGATGGCGATCAAGGCAAAGCCAACCACATGGCGATTATCGGGGATGGTCAAGTACGTATGGCCCACTTAGCCATCGAAGGTTCTTTCAGTGTCAACGGAGTTGCGGCCTTACATACGAAGATTCTCACCGAACATGAGATGAACGATTTCTATCAACTTTATCCAGATAAATTCAACTCAAAAACAAACGGAATTACCCACAGACGTTGGTGCGAACATATCAACAAAGAACTGACAGACCTGACCCGTCAACATGTTGGGGATTGGATTACTGATTTGGATAAGCTCAAAAACTTTGAAAAGACGTTAGGCAACGAAGAAGTCAGAGCGCAACTCGCTGACATAAAATTAGAAAAGAAAAAAGCCTTAGCGGCTCGCATTGAAGCTGAACAAGGCATTGC
>PWOH01000042.1 GCA_003557505.1 Mollicutes bacterium
AACGTGGTGATATATATGTTTAATTTCCTTAAAAAAATAATATTAATAACTGTTGTTTTTGTTAGTACTTTTAGTTTAATCGCTTGTGATGGTTTTATTGAAAATACCAATCAACAAAGTAGTAACGATTCAGCGAACAACGAAGATGAACTTCAACAAAAAGTCATTGGAACATCACAGTATTTTGATAGTTTTGTTCAAATCCATATTTATCATCGTGATACCGATGAAAATATGGATCAACTTGAAGAAAATGTTATGGAGATATTAAAAGACCTCCATCAACTGGGAACTTGGCTTGATGATTTTGATGGTGTTAAGAATGTAAAAACAATTAACGATAACCCTGGTCGATATCATGTAGTTGATGAACGGCTTTTTGATATGATTCAACTTTCTATTGAATACTATGAAGAAACGAATGGTTATTTTGATATTACATTAGGCCCTGTCATAGATGTATGGGATAATTACCGAGAAGATTGCCTAGCATTTCGTCAAAGAATGGCTGGTTCTTCTAATGAAGAATATGAACGAGATAAACCTTTTTACTGTCGCGTCCCCAGTATGAGAGAACTTAACGAAGCCAACGAAAATGTTGGGATTGAGGGGATTAGCCTCATTGAAGAAAACAATGCAGTTATGATTGAAGAAGGCATGAAATTAGATCTTGGCGGGATTGGTAAAGGCTACGCTGCGAAACTAGTGGGTGACTACCTTAAAACTTATGATACGATTGATAGCTTTTTAGTGAATGCTGGAACCAGTAATGTTGAAGTCTATGGAGACCATCCGTTTAGAGAAAATAAAATGTGGTACACTGGTTTAACAGATCCTACCAATCAAATGCAACGTTTTGGTTCTCTACAAATCACCAGTGGTGACAACGTCACAACTAGTGGTGATTATCAACGCTACTATGAAGTTAATGATCGACGCTATCATCATTTGATTGACCCATTCACTCTAAGACCTACTGATCACCATCGTAGTGTATCACTCGTTTCATCTGATGGCTCAATTGGCGATATCTTAGTCACCGCAATATTCATCATGCCACTTGAAGAAGGTCTTGAATATGTCAATGAACGTGACGGGTTAGAAGCGATATGGTACCTTGATTCAAATACAATCGAAATGAGTGACAATTTCGAGGAGATGTATGTAAGAGAGTTAAACTTAAGTGGGATTGATAACGCGGACGACTCTAACACCGGATTAATATTGGCACTGTTATTACCTGGTGTTGCGCTTGTCGTTTTCAGTATTGTTTCGCTGTTGTACCAAAAAGGAATTATTAAACTTCCATTTAACACTAAAAAAGAGTAAAAAAATATGTTCGACATTAACTGTCGAACATATTTTTTATTAGAAAGTTTCTTTGTAGCCCATTTGCGGACCTAAAATCGTTAATAATCGTTTGGTTGTGAGACCAACAAATATACCGGTTGGAATACTTAACGTCATGAGAATTGGTAAAATAAAGATTATTTCATCTGTGGATAAAACAAATATGGCCATGAATATTTGTCCGATAGAATGTCCTAGTGCGCCCATTACACTCACGGTAACCACCGTAAATCCTTTAAATGATTTAAAGGTGACCATAAGGAGAAAAGCTGTTAATCCTCCGGAAACAGACAATAAGAAACTGACTGAGCCTAGGCCTGTAGTGAGTATTGCTACAAGTGTGATACGTAAGATCATTATGGTAAAGGCATCTTTTGTACCATAGGTATAAAGGATTAGCAAAACAACGATGTTTGCCAGTCCAAGCCGAAGCATTGGCAATCCGCTAAACCCTTGTATTGCAAATCGTTCTACAATATTGAGTACAATTGAGACCCCTAGCAAAATAGCGATCAGTACTAATTTTTTGGTTTCTGTTTCCATATAATCACCGAGCTATATTTTACCACTGTTCACGTTATTTGACAATCAATTATTTCTTAGCAGCATCCAGGTCAAAATAGGCAATGCCTACGGTACCATGTCCTGTGTGTGCACCAATGACTGGTGTGATTGGTGCGGCATAGTAACGATGGTTCGGATGTGCTTCTTCTATACGGTTTTTCACATACTCAAAGCCTTCTTCATTATCGGAAGTATCGTAAGTTACTACGAAATTTTTCAAGTCTTTTAAATCGTTTAAGACATGTTCAACCATTTTTTCCAAAGCTTTGCGTTGTGTTCTTATTTTTTCAAAAGGAACTATTTTTCCCTCATCATTAACCTCAAGGATTGGTTTCATTTTCAGCATTCTACCCATTAACCCTTTCGCTCCACTAAGGCGACCATTTTTAACAAGTAAGCGCAGGTTATCTACCATGAAGTATTGCTTTCTGCTTAAAGAAAGTTTTTCAAGGTACATAATAATTGAATCTAACGGTTCATCTTCGTTAACAAGTCGCAAAGCTTCTAGTGAGATAAAACCTTCTGAAATCGCAGCATTCTTTGTATCAAGCACATGAATATTCAACTTACCTTCATACGATTGTGCGGCCATCTGACAGGTTTGGAAAGTGCCGCTTAACTGTGAAGATATTGTAATCACCAAGGCATTTTCATACCCTGCTTTTTCAATGGTTTCAAAGGTTTCAATAATCTCACCTAATGCAGGCATACTGGAACTTGGGACTAATGAAGCATCATTTTTAATTTGATCATAAAAACTTGATGCGTTTAAATCGACGAAATCATTATACGTTTTGTCACCCATGATAATCTTACAGCGTAAAATAAAAAGATTGTCAGTATTCATATCAAGATAATCAAGGCAACCGGTACTAATAGCAACTACAGCGGTTTTTTTCATTTAGAATCCCCTCTTCTATTCATTAATTTATAAAATAAACTTAAAGGCCAAAATAACACACCGAGTAATACAATGAAACTCAGCCAAGGAAAATAGGTTTCTAACAGTGTGTAATTGGCAATCATGACTATACATCCAATTAAGATGGTTGCTATAACGGAAAACAATAAGTCATTGCGATAATGCCGCAAGGTTTTTTGGCGTTTATACCGCCGTTTTTCCTTAGCAAGTCCTATTAAATCATAATCGGTTTCATCACCGAAATCCTCGATAGTTCTATTAATAGCATCTTCTAAACTCAGTTTTTCATCACGTACCAAATCGTCAACTTTTTCATAAAGCATCTGTTTAAGTGCTTCTTTTGACTCCGCATCATCGGGTTGATGCTTATAGAGTCGCTCCACAAAATTATCAATTCGTTTCATGATTTGCCCTCCATAAATAATGCCATGATTGCTTTGAGTTCTTTCCATTCGACTTGCTTTTCTTTAAGATAAGCTTTCCCGAGTGGGGTTATCGTGTAGTAGCGCCGTTTTTTACCATGGGATTTATCACCGATATAAGAGTCAATGACTTCTTTACGTTCCAAGCGTTGCACCATGGCATAAAGAGTAGCTTCTTTCATGACAAAAGACCCGTCTGTACGGGCTTTTATCTCATTGACAATTTCATAGCCATAACGATCTTTTTCTTTAATCAGCGTCAATATGATGCTTTCAAGATGACCGCGTAATACATCTGAACTGATAGCCAAACATCCCACTCCACTCAGTATTTTTCTTTAAAGTACTCCGTTAACTTCTCCAGTGAATCGATTAATACGGTATTGTCTTCCAGTTTAAGATCATCAATGACCGCATCAATCATCTCATCATGAAATGCTTCGTGTATCTTTAAAACACTGTATGCATCATCGGTTAGTTTTAAAAAGACTTTGCGTTTATCTCCGAGTTTGCTGTAGCGTTCACAATACCCTTTAGTGACTAAGCGATTAATTGACGTTGTGAGCGTCCCCACCGTAACACGCAATCGCTTTGCGACATTACTCATTGTGGCTTCTTCACTTTTTTCAATAGCTTCTAAAACATGAACTTCATTCATGGAGAGATTAACCCCTTGTTTTCTTAGGTGTTCTTGTTCAATACTCAAAATGTGATTAAACACATCCACCAGTAATTCGTTAATGATTTTTTTAGGTGATGTAGACAAGAGAATTCCCCCTTCCCGCTAACAGTTCTATTATATCAAAAAAAAGCCTTAAATACATAATTATTTCTTAATCCATCCTATGGCCAAAGCACCATGACCAGCATGTGCACCAACAACCGGTGTCAACGGATAACTTTCAATGTCTTCGACATCATCTAAGCGCTCTTTAAGTGCTTCACGTACTTGGTCCAAAGCATCAAAGGCGTTGGCATGAATTAAATAAACTGTCATCCCTTTTTCATAGACTTCGTCACAGAATTTTTCAACAATACGATTCAGTGCTTTTTGACGTGTACGAATTTTTTCAACCGGTTCCACTTTGCCTTCACGCGAAAGGTGTAGCATTGGCTTAATTTTCAAAAACGATCCTAAGAAGCCACTGGCGCCACTGAGACGTCCATTTTTCACAAGATATTTCAGGGTATCCACAGACACTAAAAGCCCTTGATTTTCTCTAATGTGATGCAGACGATCTAATATTTCAGGCACGCCTTTGCCTGCTTTAGCCAAGCGAGCACCTTCCAATGCCATAAACGCTTCAGCATATCCGACACTTTTAGAATCAAAAACTGTCACCTTCACGCCATCAATCATATTCGCAGCCATTAGCGCGCCTTCATATGTCCCACTAAGTTTCGAAGAAATCGTAATCACGACAATCTCTTCATATCCTTCATTTTTTAGTTGTTCATAAGTTTCCAAAATAACTCCAGTCGCTGTTTGCGCTGTCGTTGGATGTAAATCTGGTTGTTCTTTAATCATAGAATAAAACGCATCTGCTTTGATATCTACAAAATCAGTAAATTCCTTTTCACCAACGATTAAAGTTGAACGAATCACACGAATATCATAGGGGTGTTCCAAATAATCAATTCCAGAGTTTCCACATACTACAAAGCCGATTTTTCTCATAAATAATTTCCTCCAATTGTTTGAATATCAAAGTTCTTTATCAAAGTGTATCAATAAACCCTATGATTGTCAATAATAAAGGGGCTTTTCATTCCTTAAAAGCCCCATTTTCATATTATTTTGATTGTAGATAACGATTGATGTTCGCAGCGGCTTCTTTGCCAGTCCCCATCGCAAGAATTACTGTGGCGGCACCAGTGACAGCATCGCCACCGGCAAATACACCGTCAATCGACGTCATATGGTTTTCATCCGTGATGATGCCACCCCAATCATGGGTCGTTAATCCGCTTGTATTTTGTTTGATGATAGGGTTGGGCTTTTGACCAATCGATACAATGATAGAGTCGATATCATAGGTAACATATTCACCCGTAGGCAGTGGACGTCTACGACCAGATGAATCTTCTTCCCCAAGTTTCATCCGTTCACATTTTACAGCCTTCACTTCATAATTCTCACCAAGAATCTCAACAGGATTATATAACAAGTTCATTTCAATGCCTTCTTCAATCGCATGATGGACTTCTTCAAGACGTGCCGGCAGGCTCTCTTTATCTCTTCTGTAAATAATCATGACGCGCTTAGCACCGATACGTTTCGCTGTTCGCGCCGCATCCATCGCGACATTCCCACCCCCGACAACCGCTACGGTATCGCCGATTTTAATTGGGGTGGCACTTAATGGGAAAGAATTCGAACGCATGAGATTGACACGTGTTAAAAATTCATTCGCAAAGTAGACCCCATTATAATTTTCACCAGGAACACCTAACGCAGAAGGTAAGCCCGCACCACTTCCAATAAAAATGGCTTCATACCCTTCTTCCTTAAGTTGTTCAATGGTTATAGATTTTCCAATGATGACGTTTTTTACAAACTTGACCCCCATGGTTTTGAGGTTATCAATTTCTTTGCGGACGATATCTTTAGGCAACCTGAAATCAGGAATACCATAATTTAAAACACCACCATAAGCATGCAAAGCTTCAAATACAGTGACTTGATAGCCTTTACGACGTAAAGACGCCGCATTGGCTAAGCCAGCTGGTCCACTACCAACCACCGCAACTTTCTGAGGTTTTTCAGTTTCCACACTGGTGTCAGCCAGATTATTCTCTATGCCATAGTCCCCCACAAATCTTTCTAAAGCGCCTATGGATACCGGTTCGCCTTTTATCCCTAAAATACAGGCCCCTTCACACTGAGATTCTTGCGGACATACCCGTCCACATATAGAAGGAAGGATGTTATCTTCATAGATTTTATCAAAAGCCCCTTCCATGTCATCGTTTAATACTTGTTTGATAAACTCAGGAATTTTTACTCGGACCGGACAAGCCATGACACATTTCGGGTTTTTACAATCAATACAACGCAAGGCTTCTTTTTTTGCATCTTCGACGGTATAGCCTAACGCAACTTCTAAAAAGTTTGTTGAGCGTTTAACAGGATCTTGTTCAGGCATTTTTGTGCGCGGAGTTTTATTTGCCATCTTTTAACCTCAAATAACATTGATGTTCTTCATCTTTATAGTAACTTTGGCGGCGCATGAGCCCGTCGAAATCTACTTCATGCCCCTCAAAATCCGGTCCGTCAATACAAGCAAAATAGGTCTTCCCACCGATACTGACACGGCAGTTCCCGCACATACCAGTGCCATCGATCATAATCGGATTTAACGATACATCGATACTCTTATTATGCTTGAGCGCGACTTGCACTGTGAATTTCATCATAATAACAGGTCCGATGGCGATTACGTGATCAATGGTCTCATCTTCACTAAGCAAACGTTCCAAAGGTTCTGTGACCAACCCTTTTTCACCAAAAGTGCCATCATCTGTGGTGTAGATAACGTTATCGACAAATTGCTCATAGGTTTCTTTGAGTATTAAATAATCTTTACTTCTGGCGCCCAAAATCAATGTCACTTTACTCCCGGCCGCTTTGTAAGCTTTTAGCTGTGGTAGTAGTGGTGCGGCCCCCACGCCGCCTGCAACCCCAACAACATGTTTTTTATCACGAATATGGGCCGCTTTACCCAGCGGTCCGACAAAGTCGGCTACCGTATCGCCAATTTCCTTTTGCCCTAATAACTGAGTAGAATATCCCATTTTTTGATAAATAATATCAACATTTTGACCATCTATTCCAGCAATAGTCAAAGGTATCCGTTCCCCATCCTCATCGACACGAAGAATGATAAAATGCCCCGGTTTAGCATTGCGTGCTACTAGTGGTGCTTCTACTTTCATATAGTCGATATCTTTATTAATTGTTTGCTTGTCGATTATCTTGTACACTGAATCACTCCGTTCATAAAAAAATAAAAGCGCTTTCTTCCATTCTCATTATAACAAAAAAGCGCTTGGATAAAACATTGTTTTTTATAATATACTATTCTTCTTGTGATTGTTCTAACGCTGTCTTGCAATATGGACAGGTCGCATCATCCTGATAAACAGGATTATTGCAGTTTGGACACCGTTTCATAGACATTGCTTTCATATAATCATCACGCTTGAGCATATAAAATGCATACGCCAGTTGTGATAGCATCAAATGAAGAACAAAGATGACCACCGCAATCACGAAAAAGACATTGCGCAAATCTTCATAGAAAAATGCGATAAGCGCCGAGATACTACTTAGAAGAAAACCAAGTCCAATGATAAAAAGAAATATCTTAGATTTAAACATCAGTACAACTCCAATATGGTTTCGCCCTGATTCATCGTGTAACGGCGACGTTTGATGCGTTTAGAACGTAATTTGTTTGGATTGGCAAGCATATCTTTTAAA
>PWOH01000117.1 GCA_003557505.1 Mollicutes bacterium
ACCGCCTTTGACGGTGAAGAGGCCCTAGAGTGTTTTTATTCAGGAAGTTATGACACAATCATTCTTGATTTGAATCTTCCTAAGTTGGATGGTCTTGCGGTGCTTGAAGAAATTCGCAAAGAAGATAAGACAACAAATGTGTTAGTTCTCTCAGCGCGCAGTGAGATCGAAGATAAAATCACCGGCCTGGATCTCGGGGCGAACGACTACCTTGCTAAGCCGTTTAGTTTTAAAGAACTCCATGCGCGTATTCGCGCGCTTTCAAGAAGAGATTACAAGATTAAAGACAACATCATAACGATTGGAGATGTCACCTTAGATATGACCTTGAAGAAAGTTAAACACAAAGATAAAGTGATCGCGCTTACCAAAAAAGAGTATGGTATTCTTGAATACCTTATGGTGAACTACGGCAAAGTAATCAGTGCGGAAGAAATTTTTGAACATGTATGGGATAGTCGAGCCGACATGTTTTCAAACGCATTTAAAGTCCATCTTGCGGCACTGAGAAAAAAACTTCCCAAACAGTTCATAAAAACACGAAGAGGAGAAGGATATTATGTGGAATAATATGTCGATTCAAAGACAACTCATCCTGATGGGAACACTTCTGCTGATGTTGGTCGGTGTCTTACTTGGTGGCGGACTGATTTATTTTTCTTTCCAGACTTTTTCGTTTGATGCGTTTACTGATGCTTCAGACTTGGAGGCATCCAGTGCGAGCGCTATTCATTTTCGTGAGTACTTTATGGCGGCCCGTGAAACGTTTATCATACAAAGCGTTCTGCTTGTGTTGTTGGTCATTGTTACAGGGTCATTAATCCTTTGGATGATTTTTAGGCGCACCATGCGTCCCCTTAGAAATTTGAGTCAAACGCTTGATACTTTGGAAGTCAATAACTTGCCATCGTCCATCGATCTTGAACATAAAAACCCGGATGTCTTGCAACTCCAGACATCATTCAACACCCTGTTAAGACGGATTAACGCGACCCTTGAAAGCCAAAAGCACTTTGTGGCAAATGCGGCTCACGAACTCAAGACGCCCCTTTCTTCCATCATGACCAATTTCGATGTGCTCGAGATGGATGATGATCCTTCAAAAGAAGATTATCGTGAGGTCTTGCTCATCACCCGCAACAACATTGAACGGATGAGCGACTTAGTCAAACACATGCTTGAACTCACACAACTTCAAAAACGCGACTATGAACAATTTTCATTAAACGAACTTAATATTATAAGTGATGAGATGAACGCGGCCATCAAAGCGAAAAATCTTAATGTCAATTTTACAGGCGACACAATCCTAGAAGGCAGTCGTACCCTAATTGAGCGAGCCATCCAAAATATAGTAGATAACGCCATCCGTTATTCATCTGAAGGCGGTCATATTCAAATTATAGCGAATCAGAATACCATTCAGATATCCGACAACGGTATTGGCATTCCTGATTCCCAACAAGAGAAGGTGTTTGAACCCTTCTATTGTGTTGACTCTTCCCGCTCGCGTAAACTGGGTGGAAGCGGCCTTGGGTTGTCAATTGTCTATCAAATTCTTACGCGACACGGATTGAGCATCGACCTTGACAGTAAAGAAAATCATGGCACAACATTCACAATCCACACATAACTTAACTGAAACTTAACCTTGCGTTTGTTAGGATTAACCCTGCAAACGGAAGGTTTTTCTTTTTGCCAAAACTAAAATAAAGGAGTAATAAACCATGAAAAAAATTATTAGTGTATTTTCCCTCATGCTTTTGGGTGGATTGTTAGTCGGATGCAACACCCCACAGAACCGTATTCTTGAAGACGATTTGAATTCTATCCTGGAGACTATGTATGCCTACGAAGGTTTAGAGGAGGATACCCAAAGCTTTCTTGAAAACCTTGCAGTAAAAGAAGTAGAAGATGATCGTGCCGAGTTCCATATGGGCTCTGACGATGTCAACTACAGCGAAGCCATCGCTTCGGTGCCTTCCTTAGGGACCGCTCCGTTTGAGGTCACCCTCATCCGTGCTTCTCGCAATGCCGATATTGATGCGGAGATTTCCGAGATTGAATCCAATATCAACCCGATGAAATGGGTGAGTTTCGGCGTTGAACCTGAAAATATTGTGGTTGATAATATCGGCGATGTTATCATAATCATTATGAGTGATGAACACGTGGATGAAATTCACGAAGCCTTTCTTTCTTTAAAACCTGAAACCACTGAATAAATAACCCTAGGAGGGTTTCAAATGGTTTTTTCAAGTGTCAATTTTCTGTATTATTTTCTTCCCCTATTACTGATTATTTATTTCGCGGTGCCCTCAAAAGTAAAGAACCTTGTACTATTCAGTTTTTCCATCGTCTTTTATTTTTACGGTGAACCGCTTTATACGATATTACTGATAGGGGCCTCCCTCTCTGGTTATGTGCACGGACGATTGATTGATTACTATCGTGGTACTCGATATTCTAAAGGGTTCCTCGTGAGTTCAATCATTGTGGGAATCGGTTTGTTAGGTTTCTTCAAGTACGCCAACTTCTTCATTGAAAACATAAACGTTATTTTTGATTCACATTTTGCGCTTTTGCGCGTGGTTTTACCGATTGGGATCAGTTTTTATACCTTTCAGGTGCTGAGTTATACGATTGATGTTTATCGCGGTGAAGTCGCTGTGCAAAAAAATGCGCTTGATTTCATGACCTATGTAGCTTTGTTTCCCCAATTGATTGCCGGACCCATCGTGCGTTATGAGACCATTGAGCATCAACTCAGAGGACGAACCCATAGTTTTTCTGATCTTTATTATGGCATCAGACGGTTTGTGGTGGGGCTAGGAAAAAAAGTGCTCATTGCCAATACGCTGGCTGAGGTTGTAGTGCACTTCAATCAAGCTGACCAGGCCTCGATTCTCTTTTTCTGGCTTGCGGCGATTGCGTTCATGTTACAAATCTACTATGATTTCTCAGGATACAGTGATATGGCAATCGGTCTCGGACGAATGTTCGGGTTTCGCTTTCCAGAAAACTTTAATTACCCCTACATCGCGAAAAGTGTCACTGAATTTTGGCGTCGCTGGCATATATCGCTTGGCATGTGGTTTCGTCGTTATGTCTATATTCCACTGGGTGGCAACCGCGTCAACGTCCTTAAACTCTTCAGAAATATTCTCATTGTTTGGTTTTTAACAGGATTTTGGCATGGTGCAGCGTGGAATTTCATCGTATGGGGTGTCTTGTATGGTGTCTTGTTGCTGTTTGAAAAACTTGTCCTCAAAGAAAACTTGAACCGAATTCCTGGGTTTCTTCGTCACATCTATGTGCTTTTTGTGGTATTGATTGGATTTGTGCTTTTCAATGCCGATAGCCTGAGTGAAGGAATGCATAATATACGCGGTATGTTAGGCCTGCTTGGTGTACCGCTTACCACGGCTGAATCAATCTATTATCTCAGAAGTTATGGTGTCGTTATACTCATCGCTTGTATCGGTTCAACCCCACTTATCGCTCATACGGTGAAAAAGCTAAGAAACCATGGCTTTATTCTCCGTTTGAGTGATTATCTCGAACCGGCCGCCACCGTGTTGCTCATCTTGATGGTAACCGCAAATCTTGTGGACGGTTCCTTTAATCCATTCATCTATTTCCGCTTCTAGGAGGCTAATCATGAAACGTCCGTTCAAACATATCGCAGTTCCAATCCTCTTTATAAGTTTTTTACTTTTGGGTATGGTTGTGAATATTACCACACCGACAAAAGAACTTTCAGAAGCTGAACGAAGAGCGTTGAAACAATTTCCTTCATGGACATTTGAAAGGTTGTTCGACAGTGAGTACTACGCATCTCTTGAAACATATGCGTTGGATCAGTTCATCTTAAGAGATCAGTTGCGTAGCATCAATGCCCATACGCGCCGACATTTGTTCTTTCAACGCGATGTCAACGGTATTTATTTTATTGATGACCATATTCTCAGTATGGAATATCCGCTCAACGAATCATCGATCATCCATGCCGGAACGCTTATTGATTCAATCATTGATAGTCATCTGAGTGAACATGATATATACTATGGTATCATTCCAGACAAGAACTATTTTGTGGCGCCTGATAACGGCTATCCACATATCGATTACACTACCATCGTTGACCTTCTAAGTGCCCACATTGAAGGCGGCGAATATATTGAAATAAAAGATACATTAGTTCTCAATGATTTCTTTCGTACTGACCATCATCTCCGCCAAGACGGACTTCACAGCATGCGAAATAAATTGTTCAACCAATTCGGTATCACCCCACCTGAGACTTCCTATCGTATTTATCACGAACATAGGGACTTCAATGGGTCATACTACGGTCAGGCAGCCCTACCCGTCAAAAGTGATACCATACGATTATTGAGCAATGATATGATTGAAACCATGTCTGCCTATGACGTGATTACAGGCGAAACCGTCACTATCTATGATATTGAAGCTTTAGAAGGAATAAATCCTTACAATGTATTTCTAGGTGGTCAACAAGCCATTACGAAGATTGAAAACCCACACGCTACAAACGATGAAAATCTTGTGATTTTCGGGGATTCTTATGCCACAGCCCTCGCTCCACTTTTGGCTGAAGGCTATCAATCGCTCACATTGATTGATTTGCGATTCGTTTCGCATGAAATATTGGATCAATATATCGATTTTACGGATCAAACGATTCTCTTTCTCTATTCAGTCCCAATCCTGAATGATAGCTACATGTCATCGTAGTCAGTATTCAAAGAATGCCACAGAAACCAAAAAACTATAGACATGACAAAGCATAAGTATATGATTTTGTCATGTTTTATTATATATTGTGTACCAAACAAAACAGCCGTATTTATCGGCTAAATGACTTGGTAAAACCACCTATATGGTGTATAATATGAACGGTGATATTTATGAATGGAATAGTCGTACTAAATAAACCAGTCGGGATTAGTTCTCATGACTGTGTCAATCTTTTAAGACGAACATTTAGCACTAAAAAAGTCGGTCATGCCGGAACTTTGGACAAAGAAGCTTCCGGTGTCTTGGTACTAGGCATCAACAAAGGCACTAAAATCATGCCCTATCTCAATCAGGATGATAAAGGTTATGCCTTCACTGTGGTTTTCAATCAAGCGACAGACACCCTGGACCACAGTGGTGAAATCCTTGAAGAAAAAACCTGGGATGATTTTTCATCATTAGATAATGTCCTTAAAGCTTTTTTAGGCCCTTATGAACAACAACCACCCGCCTATAGTGCGGTCAAACATCAAGGCAAAAAACTTTACGAATATGCCCGCAATAACCAAGCGATTCCTAAAGTCAAACCCCGCGATGTTTATGTATATAGTTTGAAGCCTCTATCCAATTTGAAAAAACGTCCCAATGGAACCTATGAAATTGATTTGTTTGTTGAATCATCCAAAGGACTATATGTTAGACAATTGGCAATGGATATTGCTAAAGCAATTGGTACCGTTGCACATACAATGCGAATTCATCGTACACAGTCCGGACAATTTGCCATCGAAGATGCGACGGAAATAGAAGAACTCAAAGCGGGCAAAATTAAAATTCTTTCATTGCATGAAGCATTGCGCAGTTTGCCTGCTATTGAAGTGAGTGATGAGGATATCTTTGCGATTAAAAACGGGCAAAAGCTGACCCTTAAACACGATGCGCCTACCATAAAACTTATTGATAAAAACGCTGAGTTACTGGCGATTTACCGACAAGTTGATGGGGCAATTTATAAAGCGGAAAAAGTTTTTTTACAGTGAGGTAGTCTATGAACATAATTACATTATCACCCCACAAGATCAAACCGAATACTATCGCCGCCATCGGCTTTTTTGACGGGGTTCACAAAGCACATGAAGTATTAATTGAACGCACAATTAACCGTGGACATGCCTTAGGGTTACGCAAGGCTATTATTACCTTTGATAAGCATCCTAAACACGTGTTGTTTGATATTGATTATTACTATATCACCCCTTTAGAAGAGAAATTAGAGAAACTCAAACGCTTTGATATAGATGATGTCTATGTTATCCGCTTTGATAAAGATAAAGCGAGTATGGACCCTAAAAATTTTATTGATGAATACTTAAGTAATCTTCGAATTTTAGTCTGTGGGTTTGACTTTACCTTTGGTAAACGCGCTTCTGGCAATGTCGGCTTGCTTAAAACCTATGCGGCCTTTGAAACCGATGTTGTTGATGAACAGACAATGGGTGGTTATAAAATTGGTTCCACCCACATTCGTGATCTTATTCGAGGTGGAGTTGTTGATGAAATACCCCCAGTCTTAGGGCATTATTACACAATCAAAGGCAACGTGATTCACGGCAAAAAGAAGGGTCGAACAATTTCTTATCCGACCGCCAATATCGCACCGGGTGATTATTTAATCCCTAAAAAAGGCGTCTATGCGACAATGAGCAAAGTCAAAGGAAAATGGTATCAATCCATGAGTAGTGTTGGCTATAATCCTACATTGAATCAAAGTGAAACCATCAGCGTAGAGAGCTATTTATTTGATTTTAATGATGATATTTATGGACAAACCATTGAAACTGCCTTTATTAAACGCTTGCGCAACGAAAAGAAATTTGAGGGGGCCAAAGCGCTTAAGGCGCAAATCGATGAGGATGGTCGCCAAGCGCTCGAAATATTAAAGGGGTTGAGTCATGATGCGCTCGTTTATTAGCCGCCAACCCATTATCATGTTTGGGTTGATAAGTTTTATGTTCTCGTGGTTTTTTTGGGGTGTTTCTCCAGTTTTCGAGACAGAAGCACCTGATTTCAAACGAATTTTAGATTTTACCGGCCTACTGGGGCCTTCCCTTGCGGCAGTTATTTTAACATTGACATTAAAAGGGAAATCATACTTACCGGATCTACGCACGCATCTGATTTGTTTTTTGATTACATTCAGCGTTTTTTTAAGTGGTATGACGTTAATTTTTGCGATGGATATGAATGTCTTAAATGTCTTTGGAGCCGTGATTATCAGTGATTTGGCAGCCTATTTGATTAGTATTTCATACACACAGCGTCATAGTGGCCATTTGTTTCGCTCAACGGTAAGTTTGAATGGTTCTTGGGGATGGATATTATTGAGTCTTATTAGTTTTCCGCTCATTGTATTGGGTGGTTACTTTCTAACCACATACTTAGGAACTAACGAAACAACTTTCTTTTTTGAACAAGGGACTGCAGCAGTGCTCATCAGTATTATATTTTTTATGATATTCGGCGGTCCACTCGCCCAAGAACTAGGATGGCGTGGATTTGTTATTCCCAGAGCTTTACCGCATCTGACCCCGTTAAATTTAAGTATCATTTTAGGCGTAGTATGGTCATTTTGGTTTTTACCGCTTTATTTTAACGGCGTTTATGATAGTGGGATTGAAGGCTTTGCGTATCGTTTCATCTGGAATATTCCTTTAGCCATCTTCTTTACATGGATGTTTATTCGTAGTAAAGGTAGCATCCTAACAATGATTGTGCTGCATACATCGTTGATTCTAAGTTTCGTAAGTGTTTATATGCACCTTGAAGTGATAACCTACGGCATCATGATTTTACTGGGGATTATCGTTATCATTAGCATCGTCGATCCCCTTATGCGCAAACGCAATGCTGCATATTTATATCTCAAAGATTTTTCAGATTTATTTTATTGATAGACTTACAATAAAAATTGCTTGATTATGAACAATAATATGCTATAATAATTTTTGCGCCTGATACATGGATATTCGTTCTCCAGCGTATTTCTAAGTTTCAGGGGTCAAATAAGAAAATAGGAGGAAACCTTATGTCAATTTCAAAAGCTGAAAAGCAAGCACTTGTTGAAAAATTTCGTCTAAAAGAAGGCGATACTGGTTCACCAGAAGTGCAAATTGCGATTCTTACAAAAGAAATCGAAAACTTGAATGCACACCTTAAAGTGCACAAGCATGATTTCCATTCACGTCGTGGCTTACTTCAAAAAGTCGGACATCGTCGTCATCTATTGACTTACCTTAAAAACAAAGACGTTGAACGTTACAGTAAGCTTATTAAAGAACTCGGATTAAGACGCTAAATTGAACAGGTGCCGTTGGGCACCTGTTTTTTAGTGAAATTTGTGACTAACGCTTTTATTACGCGCATGAATCTACTATAATGGAAATTGTAGGCTGAGAGGAGGCCATTTATGAAACAATATCCCAAACAAATCCGTTGGTTAGTCTTTTTAGCAATTGTGGCTATGATCTTATTAATTATGGTATTACTCAATGTATTATTTGAGCCTTGGTTAAACCGTTTTTCCCAAGCGGCCACGGCGATTATCCTCCCTTTTTCTATTGCTCTGTTTATTAGTTATTTACTAGCACCTGTATTCCAGTTACTGGAAAGAAAATTCAAACAACCCAACCGGCTTATCAACACGATTATCGTGTTTGCGGGTGTGGTGTTGTTATTGATATTCTTTGGGCGTTATGCCGGGAATCTAGTGTATGAACAAGGCGTTAATTTTATCGAAAATGATTGGCCGATAGTTAAAGCATCCATTGCCGATTTTGTGGCGAATTATCCGTTTTTACAGTCGATATATGATCGTTTGGCTGAAGCCTTGACGTGGGAAAATCTGCAAGATCTCGAACTCGATATTTTTGCTGTATTCCAAAGCGTTACCAATATCATCATCACGATTGTCTTGGTACCGGTATTTTTGTTTTTCATTTTGAATGATAGAGACCGTATTTATGAGAGTATTATCGTATTATTTCCCCAAAAAGTTCGTCCGCACATGATTGAGTTGCTAAAACGTGCCAATAAAGTTACAACCCAATATTTCAATGGGCGGTTTATCACGATGTTTTTCATGGCAATTATCTTTACCATCGCCCTATTCATATTAGGATTCAAAGAACGTAGTATTCTCTTTGGATTCATGCTGGGGTTCTTTGATGTCGTTCCGTATGTCGGTCCGTTTATCGCCATGATTTTACCTGTGCTTTACAGTCTGACCGATGAGACGTTGATGTTTGGTCAATATGCACCCTTCGCAATCGCGATAACGGTGATCGTAGGACAAATGATTCAAAATAACGTTGCGCAACCCCTTATTATGGGAAGAGAAACGAAAATTCATCCCTTGTTAGTCTTGAGCGCCTTTGTGTTTTTCGGGTACCTCTTTGGCGTAGTGGGGATTATTTTAGCCATTCCGATTACCGGTATGATTCGTACGACTATTGATTATTTGAAAGAGTTAAATAAAGAGAAACTATCATTGAATGAAGAAGAAAAAGACAAATTACAAGAGGTTGACAAAAACGATGAAAGTGATTAAAAACGCGAAATTATTTACCATGGATACCTTTAATAACGAAATGGGCTACGTAGCTTTTAATAATGGAAAAATTGAAGCGATCGGCCGAAATTTTGACCCAACCGACTTTGAAGGGTATGATATCATTGATGCCGGTGGTCAGATAGTTACACCCGGTCTAGTCGATCCACATTCCCATATTGGTGGGGTGGAAGTCGGCATTCAATTCGAAGGCAATGACATCAATGAAATGACACATCCAGTCTATCCGGAACTCCGTGGCATGGATTCTCTTTATCCACTGGATGAAGCGTTTAAAGACGCCTATAAAAACGGGGTTACGACATGCATTACCGGTCCAGGGAGCGGGAATGTCATTGGTGGGACCTTCACTGCTGTAAAAACGGTGGGTGAAACGGCTGAGAAAATGATTTTCAAGGATGAGGTTTGTATGAAAATGGCCCTAGGAGAAAATCCTAAACGTGCCTATTCCAACCAAAAAAAGAATCCCTCAACTCGAATGGCTTCAACGGCTTTAATGCGTGAATGGTTAATGCGCGCCCAAGACTATCACGAACAACTCACTGCCTATGAAAATGGTCGAAAAGAAGCGAAAAAGCCTGCCTTTGACATGAAACTCCATAGTTTAAAACGTGTTTTTGAAGGCTTGCCGGTTAAAATTCATGCGCATCGCAGTGATGATATCATGACCGCGATTCGCATCGCAAAAGAATTTGATTTACAAATGACCATTGAACATGCCACTGATGCGCATTTGATTCCTAAAAGTGTCAAAGAAAGCGGTTATCCGGTTATATTAGGACCAACATTAGGGACCGCTACAAAGTATGAAACGCGTGGCCGTTCGTTTGACAGTGCGAAAATTATGGATGATTATGATATTCCCTTTGCGGTTATGACGGATCATCCGGTCATTTCAGTGGAAACAATTGTGGTCCAACTGGCGTTATTTGTTAAAGCTGGTCTTGATCCAATTAAAGCCATGCAGGCGATTACGATTAATGCGGCAAAACTCAATGGCGTCGATGATCGCGTGGGCTCTTTAAGTGTTGGTAAGGATGCCGATATAGTTATATGGGATGGTACATTTTTTGACATCATGAGTAAAACTGATAAAGTATTTATAGAAGGGCAACTAATTCACGAGAAAAAGTAGGTATACAGTATGGATTTTATATTATCAATCAACCCTGTAGTATTATATTTTCTAATATTTGTAGGGAAAATTATAGAAGTTAGTATGGCAACGGTTAGAATCGTCTTAATTACGAAAGGTGAAAAATTTAAAGGTAGTGTGATCGGCTTTTTCGAGGTCGTTATCTGGGTCATCATTACCGCAACTGTTCTTGTGGATATTACCAATGATCCCTTGAAAGTCATTGTCGTTTCCTTAGCTTTTGCATTCGGTAATTATTTTGGATCTATTGTTGAGTCAAAAATTGCCGTTGGGACCGTTAAAATTGAAGCGATTATTAAAAAAGCGCATGGCAAACGTGTTAGCATCGCTCTGCGTGAGATGGGACTCGGTGTCACAGCTGTCGATGCGTATGGACGCGACGACCGTAAAGAAGTCTTGCATATGCATGTCCCGCGCAAAAAGATGGAAAAAACCATTAACTTGATTCGTTCTTTCCAAGAAGACGTCATGATTACCGTCAATGACATTCGTCCGGTTGTTGGTGGGCATGGTATTTTAAGGAAATAAAGGTACCCTCTGATAAATGTGTGGTCATGATGTGACCCAATGTTTATCTGAGGGTTATTTACGGTTAGAAAACTCCGCTAATCCCTATACGAAACAGGGTTTTTATGGTATTATTATTTAATAGATAAAATAGTTTAGAAAAGAGGAAAAAAACAAAAATGAGTAAAGCGAAGAAATTTGAGTTAGACCTGAATGGAAAAAAACTCGTCGTTGAAATCGGCGAATTAGCCAAACAGGCAACCGCTGCGGCGCTCATCCGCTACGAGGACACTTCAGTTCTCAGTGTGATGCAAGCGTCAAGAGAAGCTGTGGATGCAGACTTCTTTCCACTAATGGTAAATTACACAGAAAAGACTTATGCTGCAGGGAAGATTCCGGGAGGATTCTTCAAACGTGAAGGGAAACCTTCAGATAACGAAACATTGACGGCGCGTCTTATTGACAGACCGTTGCGTCCGTTATTTCCTGATGGTTTCCGTCATGAAATCCAAATTATTAATACCGTCATAAGCGGTGATCCAGATCATTCTCCAGCAATGGCAGCAATGTTAGGTTCATCACTGACACTGGGTATTTCACACATGCCGTTTGATGGCCCGATTGCCGGTGTAACTGTCGGACGTATCAATGGCGACTTCATTTTAAACCCTAGTGTTGAAGAGTTAGAGCTCTCCGATATCGATTTGATTGTCGCTGGAACCAAAGATGCTATTAATATGGTTGAAGCGGGCGCTAAACAAGTTGATGAAGAAGACATGCTCGATGCCATCTTATTTGGTCACGAATGGATTAAGAAGCTTGTCGATTTCCAAAATGAAATCATCGCTGAAATCGGTGAAGAAAAAATGGATTTCGAAGCGCGTCAAAAAGATGCCGATGCGCTTAAATATGTCACCGAGACTTTCTCGGGTCGTATTAAAGAAACCGTTAAATCCTATGATCGTGAACGCAGAAGTGTTGATGCTAAAGCATTCAAAGAAGAAATTGAAATGTATTTTGCAGAACATTACGCCGACTTAGAAGAAGAAATTTTCAAAAGTATGCTTAAAGATGCCAAAAGTACTGTCGATGATTTAATGACTAAAGAAATTCGTCGTATGACGGTTGAAGAAGAAATTCGTGCGGATGGTCGTAAACTAGACGAAATTCGTGCGTTAGAAAGTAAAATTGATCTTTTTGAACGTACGCATGGTAGTGCATTGTTTACTCGCGGTCAAACCCAAGCGCTCTCACTGACTACACTCGGTGCACTTGGTGAACACCAAAAGATTGATGGTCTTGGTGAAACGGAAAACAAACGTTTCATGTTGCATTATAATTTCCCACCATACAGTGTGGGTGAAACCGGACGTTATGGACCACCGAAACGTCGTGAAATCGGCCATGGTGCCTTAGGAGAACGTGCCCTTGAACAAGTTATGCCTGATGAAGAGGATTTCCCTTATACTGTAAGGGTTGTCTCTGAAATTCTTGAAAGTAACGGTTCAACCTCACAAGCTTCTATTTGTGCCGGATGTATGAGTCTTATGGCTGCCGGCGTTCCAATTGCGGCACCGATTGCCGGTATTGCAATGGGACTAATTAAAGATGGTGAGAAAAATATCGTATTATCCGATATTCAAGGACTAGAAGATCATATCGGTGATATGGACTTTAAAGTTGCTGGATCTAAAGAAGGAATCACTGCCCTTCAAATGGATATTAAAATTGCTGGATTAACCAAAGAAATCCTACAACAAGCCTTGATGCAAGCTAAAAAAGGCCGCCTTCATATTCTTGATAATATGCTTGAAGCGATTGCGGAACCTCGCAAAGAAGTTTCAAAACATGCGCCTAAAGTTAAAATCATGGTTATTGATCCAGAAAAAATCCGTGATGTCATCGGCCCTGGTGGTAAACAAATTTCGAAAATCGTGGAAGATAATGATGATGTTAAAATCGATATTGAACAAGATGGCCGCGTAACAATTATGCACCATGAACTTGGTCCGATTGATACAGCCATCAAGCAAATCGAAGACATTGTTCGTGTTGCTAAGGTTGGCGAAGTCTACCATGGTAAAGTTGTCCGTGTTGAGAAATTCGGTTGCTTTGTGGAACTATGGAAAGGTACTGACGGTTTATGTCATATTTCCAAACTTGCGCATGAACGTGTCGAAAAAGTGGAAGATGTTGTTAAACTTGGCGATCGCATTGATGTTAAAGTTATCGGTATTGATGATCGTGGTCGTATTGATCTTTCAAGAAAAGCGACCCTTCCAAAACCAGAACGTAAAAAACCATCGGATACTTCCGATAAGAAATAATAATTTACAGCGTTTAAGTCAATCGAGCAGTGCTTGCATTCACTGTTAGGAAAGTCCATGCTGACACATTCTGTGATGAATGTAATGTTTGTGATAGCGGAAACCATAACGCTATGCACCCTTTATGGTTTGAGGGTGACGGCTGGGATCTCAACTCACTGAGTTGGGAAACCCTTTAAAAGTGCCACAGAGACGAGCCAGGATGGCGACATTCTGGGTGGAACGGGTAAACCCCACAAGTCAGCAACCCAAATTTTGGTAGGGGCACTCTTTCAGGGGAAAGATAACCTATGAAAGAGGCGCATCTAATGCGCAGATAAATGATTGGCGCTCGAAAGAGCACAGAACATGGCTTATATAAACGCTTCAAACCACTAAAAAGGCGCACATGCGCCTTTTTTTTATTTATTGTTATGTAGCGTTGTGATAAAATATAAAGGAAGCGAGGTGTTAAATGATGCATAAACCGCCAGAAGAGTGTCATAAATTTACTACCATAGGACTTGTTTTTGAAGGATTGTACGCACTGGCTGGCCCCATACTGTTTCTAATGATGGTTTTAAGGATATCTGATTTTTTTATGCCAACATTTCCACAAGGATTTAGTAGTATTGTTTCGGTGATTCTTGTCTTTTCAGGGTCGATATTACTGGTGTTTCCCGTCATTTTTATCGTCAATATGATTTTATTTAAGAAATTGCTGAATCAGCACTATAATATCACTACAGCAGAATCCATTTATCTCTATCAAATCATTTACGGTATCATTGCATTATTTAGTGTATTCGCTTTATTACCGGGGATTTTTTATTTGCTAAGTGGCATCCATGGACGGATGTCTATAAGGGGGAATTTATTCTAACAGGGGGTTAAAATGTTACTGAAAAATGTCATGTGCCAAATCAGATTGGCAATGCCAACCGATGTATCATTGTTAACAAAATGGTGGAGTGATGGGCGTGTGATGGCGCATGCTGGCTATCCAGAAGGATTAACGATTGATCAAAAAGCGCTTGGGGAGCGTCTTGAAAATCAATGGATAGCAGGTCACAAAGGACACAAACTGTTTATCATTGAAACAAGTGATCGTATTCCAATAGGAGAAACCGGCTACCGTATGGTCGATGAGTTAACCGCTGAAATAGGGATTAAGATTTGTGAAAGTTCTTATCAAGAACTCGGGTTAGGAACAGAAAGTCTTAAAATACTCATACGCCATCTATTTGATGAACAAAACGTCCAACGAATTATACTGGATACTACCGTCGAAAATAAACGTGCGCAACATGTTTATGAAAAAATTGGGTTTAAGTGTTTAGGCATCAACAAAAAACGCTGGAAAGACCAACTAGGAAATGACCGCCAAAGCATTGATTATGAGCTCGACATAGAACAGTATAACAACAATAAAAGCCTTTATGTGTAAAGTCCTTACATAAGGGCTTTTTTTCTTTTTTGTGATGATGAAATTATTTGAAAAACCCCGCTATTTAGTGTACAATAGTTTAAGCGTTTAGAAAGGAAGATGCCGGATGAAGAAACAAGATTTTGAAGCCATCGAAAAACGACAAAAAACAATTAGAAATTTCTCTATTATTGCGCATATTGATCATGGAAAAAGTACATTAGCTGATAGAATACTTGAAAAAACAAAATCGATTACTGCGCGAGAAATGAAAGCTCAATTATTAGATTCGATGGACCTTGAGAGAGAACGTGGCATCACGATTAAATTAAATGCCGTTGAGATTAAATATGATCATCACGACGGCAATACCTATATATTCCACTTAATCGACACACCAGGTCATGTCGATTTTACCTATGAAGTTTCGCGCTCTTTAGCGGAATGTGAGGGTGCGCTTTTAGTGGTTGATGCAGCACAGGGCATTGAAGCCCAAACCTTGGCCAATGTTTATCTGGCGATTGACAATGATTTAGAAATTATTCCAGTCATCAATAAAATTGATTTACCAAGTGCCAACGTTGATAAAGTGAAAAAAGATATTGAAGATGTTATTGGGTTAGATGCTTCTGAGGCTGTCCTTGCTAGTGCGAAAGATGGCATTGGGATTGAAGAGATTCTGGACCAAGTAATTGAGAAGATCCCTGCTCCAACTGGTGATCCTAGAGAACCGCTAAAAGCCTTGATTTTTGATTCCATCTATGACCCTTACCGTGGCGTCATTCCGTCCATACGTGTCGTCGAAGGAACTATCTCAAAAGGTGAGACAATCAAAATGTTCAGTAGCGGAAAGACCTATGAAGTGACTGAAGTCGGTGTGACCACCCCTAAACAAGTGCCTCGTGATTACTTGGGGCCTGGGGATGTTGGATACTTAGTTGCTTCTATTAAAAATGTCGAAAATGTTCGTGTTGGTGATACGATTATTAATGCGGATAACCCTGCTAAAAAGCCTTTGCCGGGTTATAGAACTTTGACGCCTATGGTGTTTTGTGGCTTGTTCCCTATCGATTCAAATAAATATAATGATTTACGTGAAGCACTAGAACGTTTGAAACTCAATGATGCAGCCTTAACGTTTGAACCAGAAAACTCCCAAGCTTTAGGCTTTGGGTATCGTACTGGTTTTCTTGGCATGCTACATATGGAGATCATCCAAGAACGTCTTGAACGTGAGTTTAATATTGACCTTATTGCCACAGCACCAAGTGTAATTTATCATGTACATTTGGAAAATGGTGAAATGAAAGTCATTGATAACCCTGCTGATATGCCGGAACCCCAATATATTGATAAAATAGAAGAACCTTACGTAGACGCAACAATTATGTGTCCGAAAGAATATGTTGGTAACATTATGGAACTGTGCCAATCCAAACGTGGACATTTTAAGAATATGACCTACCTTGGGGATGTACGTGTAGAGTTGTCTTATGATTTACCATTATTAGAAATTGTCTATGACTTTTTTGATAAACTGAAAAGCTCATCCAAAGGCTATGCCTCACTCGATTATGAATTTAAAGGTTACAAGGAAAGTCGTTTGGTAAAAATGGATATTCTCATCAACAACGAAATCGTTGATGCTTTGTCTGTTATTGTCCATCGTGATTTTGCCTTCCACAGAGGTAAAGCCATTACGGAAAAACTTAAAGACATTATCCCTAGACATATGTTTGAAGTACCGATTCAAGCAGCCCTTAATAACAAAATTATCGCCCGAAGTACCGTTCGTGCGATGCGCAAAAACGTGCTTTCGAAATGTTATGGTGGGGATGTCTCACGTAAGAAAAAACTGCTTGAAAAACAGAAAAAAGGGAAAAAGCGTATGAAGAGTGTCGGTAGTGTTGAAGTTCCACAAGAAGCATTCCTAAGCGTATTGGCAATTGATGAAGAATAAAACACGCATTTTTGCGTGTTTTTGTACTTTGTATCAATTTATTTCAAGACAAAATTATGCTATAATTTAGAGGTTGATAATGATGGAATCGCTTTACATTCACATTCCATTTTGTGAAAAAATATGTACGTATTGTGACTTTGCGAAAGAAGTTGATTCGCAGGTAAAGAAAGAGAAATATGTTCATGCCTTGATTAAAGAACTGTCGATGCATCGCGAGAAGTTATCTGAACTTCAAACGATTTTTATCGGGGGTGGAACGCCCAGCGTCCTGACGATTTCACAACTTACGACACTAGGAAATGCCCTACATAAAGTAATCAAAATGTATAATATAAAAGAGTTCACCATCGAGTGCAACCCCTCAGATATAAACGAGGAAAAAGCTTTAAAACTAATAGACATAGGTGTTAATCGTATATCACTTGGCGTACAAACTTTTAATGATAACCATTTAAATTTTCTAAATAGAACGCACCGTTTGAAAGATATTGAATCTGCCGTTTCAATATTACGAAAAGTTGGTTTTAGAAATATCAGTGTTGATTTATTGTTCGGGTTGCCCAATCAAAACATGGCAGAATTACGTGACGATGTCCGCCGGGTTCTTGCTATGAATGTAGAACATATCTCATATTATAATTTGATATTAGAAGAAGGCACTAAGTTATATAATCTTGTTCAAAACGGTGAGGTTGATTTGCTTGATAACGATATCGAAGCCAATATGTATGAATGGATTATTACGACGTTGAGTAAACAACAATTTGATCACTACGAAATTTCTAATTTTGCCAAACCCAATTATGAAGGCTACCATAATGTTTTGATATGGAAAGACGCCGATTATTTAGGCATCGGTGTTGGTGCGCATTCTAAATACAACAACACCCGTTATGCGAACACTTCACGATTGAAGTATTATATGGAAAGTATCGAAAACAATGCGTTTCCTAAGTACGAGACTTATCCTTATGAACCGATGCGAGATTATTTGCTAAATGGTCTTAGATTACGAGAAGGCATCGACTTAAATTCCTTTAAACATCGTTTCGGACAATCGGTTTTTACATTCTATCCAGGTTTTGAATCTTTAGTGAACTCCGGATTGCTTGCGATTGACAATCAACGTCTTTATCTAACCCATCAAGGGTTAATGTATGGTAACACCATATTTGGTATGTTATAGGAGGATTCCTGTGTTAAAACAACTTTTAAAAGAGTATGAATATGAAATAAAAGCGACAACACATTTATCAAAAAATTCTACCTCAGCGTATCTTTCGGATCTAAAACAATATATTGCTTATCTTGATAAAAAATTGATTACAACGCCAGAGGCCATCACTAAACATACGATTAAGCAATATCTCATGGTGTTAAGAAAACGCCATGCCTCTCCTTCAACGGTGTCACGTAAATTGAGTGCTTTGAAAGGATTTCATCAATTTTTAGTCGATGAAAAACTTATCGATGATAATATTATTTTACATGTGCATCGCCCTAAACAGGAAAAGCGACTCCCTGATATACTAAGTATTGAAGAAATGGAAAAATTAATTCATGTCATTGATACCTCAACACCACTTGGTAAACGCAATCTCGCCATGCTAGAATTACTGTATGGCAGTGGACTGCGCATTAGCGAACTCTTAAATTTGACTACCAATGATCTTCATATTAATCAAGGCGTAATTAATGTGGATGGTAAAGGTGGAAAAGAACGCATTGTTCCCATTGGTAGTGAAGCCCAAAGTGCCTTAAAAACCTATTTAGAATCAGGGCGTTTACAACTATCCAAAGTCCCAACACCTCAAGTGTTTTTGAACCATCACGGCAAACCGCTATCACGCATCGGCTTTTTTAAATTATTAAAAAATCTAGCCCAAAAAGCCGATATCCAAAAAAAGGTTTCACCCCATACATTGCGCCATTCATTCGCATCACATTTGTTAGAAGCAGGGGTTGATTTACGTTATGTCCAAGAAATGCTCGGACACAGCAGTATTTCAACGACTGAGTTATATACACACATTAATAAAAAACAACTTATTGCGGTTTATGATAACTATCATCCGCATGCTAAAAGGAGAGATTAGATGTACAATCGTGTATTTTTAATCGTCATCGACAGTGTTGGCGTAGGAGAAATGCCGGATGCAGCAGAATATGGTGATAAGGGAACTAACACCATTCGTAATATTGCCATTTCCCAAAACGGGATTACGTTACCCACCATGCAAAAACTCGGATATGGTAATTTGACCGATATCAAAGGGGTTCCACCAAAGAAAGATGCCATCGGCAATTATACCAAGATGGCGGAAATCAGTGTTGGCAAAGATACAATGACCGGACATTGGGAATTAATGGGACTTAAGGTAGAAAAACCATTTCAAACCTTTACAGATTCAGGCTTCCCTTCATCATTAATTAAAGAACTTGAAAAACGTACTGGCCGTAAAATCGTCGGTAATAAAGCCGCGAGTGGCACAGAAATTCTTGATGAACTCGGTGAACATCAGTTAAAAACGGGGGATTGGATCGTCTATACTTCCGCGGACAGTGTTTTACAAATTGCGGCCCATGAAGAAAAGATCGGTCTCGATGAATTATACAAAGCGTGCGAAATTGCGCGTGAATTAACGTTAAAAGAAGAATACAAAGTCGGCCGTGTCATTGCCAGACCATTTATCGGTCATAAAAAAGGGAGTTTCAAACGCACCCCTAATCGCCATGACTATGCCCTTAAACCTTATGACCGAACAACCCTCAACTATCTCGAGGATGCCGGATATGACGTTATCGGCTTTGGAAAAATAGAAGATATTTATGACGGTGAAGGCATTACGGAAAGTTACCGTCAAACTGATAATAAAGAAGGCATGATTAATTATATTAACTATGCGAAAAAAGATTTTAAAGGATTGGCTTATTTAAATCTTGTGGATTTTGATGCCAAATATGGGCATCGTCGTGATCCTAAAGGTTATAAGGAAGCCATGGAGTTATTTGATGAACAACTATCAACCTTGATGGATCACCTAAAAGACGATGATTTATTAATCGTGACGGCTGATCACGGGAATGACCCAACCCATGTCGGGACCGACCATACTAGAGAATATGTCCCTTTACTTGTCTACAACAATAAACTTAAAGGTGGCAAAATGCCTTTAAGAGAATCATTCGCAGATATTGCGGCGACACTCAGTGAAAACTTTAGTGTCAAAGCTCCTTATTACGGTAAAAGCTTTTTAAAAGATTTAAAATAATTAACAAAAGAGACTTCATTTTAATCGAAAGAAGTCTCTTTTATTTTTGGTATAGATTATCTAATGCTTTACGTTCGCTTTTGAGTTCCTTATCGAGATTTGATTTAACATTACGTTCGCGTTTTTGAGTATTTGATGTGACGCTTTTTAAATACTTATCATAAGCACTTTGAGCAGGTGATATGGTATTGTTGAGAGATTTAAATGCTGTATCGAGTTGTTTTTTGAAACGAGAGATTTCTTCAGTGATTTCTGTTTTGAAAGTGCTGCGTTGCTTTTCAAATTGTTTTTTAAGTGTATTGATGGATGCTTTAATATCACGTTCATGATTGCTTTGGATGGTTGAGCTGTCCTGCAAAAGGGTTTCTTTCACCCGTTCATGTTCAGTAAGAAAAGTCTCTTTTTCTTCTTTGATCGATGCAATCGTTTGATCAAGTTTATCATCGATGGCGTTTTTCTCTGCTTCAAGTGCACGTTCAATGGTTGTTTTTTCATCTAACAGCGTATTGGTTTTTTCTTTTAAGTCAGATTCATCATGAATTTTACTGAGTGCTTCATCCAACTGGGCCAAGCGCTTTTTAGGGTCACTAACTTTTTCTTCGTATAAGGATTTTGCATCAGCTATACTTTGATTCAAGCGGTTTTTGGCGGTAGATTCTTCGCTTTCAATCATCGGTGTTAAATCAGCGCTATCTTTATTGTTTTTAAATTGTGCAAGCTTTTCTTCACTTGAATGCAACATGTTTTCGAAAGTAGCGATACTCTTATCACGTATGTTTTTGGCATCTTCCTTCGCTTTTTCCGCTCTGTTATAAGCGTTTTCTAGTTGTTTTTTATAGCGGCTTACGTAAGGATCCGCAGTCTCGGCGTCATCAATCTTTTGGAGTCGTGCGGCGTAGGCTTGCCGAATTTTTTCTTCTTGTTCATTCAATAATTTTTTATCTTTTTCTTCAGTAAAAAGTGCTTGTTTATAACTCAGATCTTCTAGTTTTCTATCGCGTTCTTTAATAATGTCGATGCGATCAGTTTTATATTTTTGTTGGTGTTCGTTTAGCTTTTCTTCGGCATACTCTTTTTCTTTGTCTAAGGATTGCTCAATATTTTCAAGGCGCAACTGGTATTCACTGGTCGCATACTCGATTTGTTGTTTGGCAAAAAGGATTTGGCTTTCAAGTGTGGTGGAAACCATTGCTTCATTGACATCGTAGCCAATATTTAACCGATCGGCCTGTGATTTGGTCAAATCAATTTCATTATCATAGAGACTTCGAATCTTAAGCAGCTGCAGTTCGTACTCTTTATCAGCGAGTTCAATCAGCGCGTTTTGATATATTTTTTCGCTTTGAATATCTTCTTCATCACTAAGTTGTTTGATTAGTACATAGTTTTCTTCGTCAATCAAACGTTTGTCAATACGACTTAATTTTTGATGTTTTTTAATCTCTTGGGTGTGTTTACGGATTTCATGTTGTACCGTTTCACGCATTTGATGATCATCGAATAGTTTAGTACGGAAATGTTTGACTAAATCCATTTGAATGGACTTAAAAGCCTTTTCTAAGCTTTGTAACTGATTGAGTGTATTGATTTGCATCGTAAGGAAACTATGTTCACGCTCTAAATATAAGTCATTAAGTGCTTTTTTAAATTTATCAACATCTTCAATAAACGCTTCGAATTGCTGAAGGGTTTCTTTGAGGGTGCTATGCAAATTTTTGTTATATTTAAGATCTTCACTAAGGCCTTTAAAGTCTTCACGGAGTTTAAAGAGTTCTTTGGAATCTCCTTTTTCAATCCGAATTTTTTCTTGCTTGAGTCTTAATGCATAAAATTCTTCTAGGTAGTTTTTCTCAAGTTTATAAAGTTTGTTGTCGATTTTTTTGGTTTCAGATTTGACTTTTTTCTTGGCTTTGCGTTCGAGCTTTTCTTCATAGAGTGACAAGTTGGACTTTTCTTTGTTGTCATAGACTTTTAACAAGTTTTTAAGTTTTTCGTCCTGTCCTTCTTTATCGGCTTGTAAAATATCTAGTCGTAAAGTTTTTAAGTCTTTTTGCAAGTTTTCCTTTGTTTCGCGTTCATTTTCTAGTTTAGTGGCATATTTTTGTTTTAATGTATCAAGTGTGGTGGTATAAATGTTTTCTTTTTGTTCAATCAATTGGGCTTTTTTAGCTTCAAATTGTTCATCGAGCGCTTGCATTTCATTATCTATCTCTTGACGACGCTCTTGGAATGTTTGTTCAATTCGATCACTGAGCGCATCGTCACTTTCTTCACTTTGTAAAATATGGCCACGTGTTTCCTCAAGGGCTTGAAGTCGCTTTATCATTTCAGTGAAAAACTGTCCTTCATTGAGGGCTTGATGGTTAAACGCTTCAACAGTCTGTTTTAATGCGTCTTCATCGCCGAGATGATGATGTAATTGTTGGTCCATTTTTTTGACACTATCCTCAACAAAGGTGATGATGCTTTCCCGGAAGCGTTCAATGAATGGCGATATATCACTATGTGCTTGCGTATGGGATTCAAGGATAGTATATAAGGACTCTTTAAGTGGTTTTGTATTGGTTGTGGAATCCTTTTGAAGGTAGACATCAATATTTTTTTGGCGCATCTCTTGCATGGCTTCGTAAATACGATTTTTGGAGTCTAGTAAATAGTTTAATTGTTGAAGGGTTGTTTCTTTTTCTTTTTTATTAATGTCATTTTTTAAAATTTGGATATCATCATTTAATTGTTGGAGGCGTCTGTGCGTTTCTTCAACACGTTTTTGATGTGAAGATTTCACTTTCTGATTGGCCTCAACGACTTCGTTGATAAGATTTTGAAGGAGTTTACTTTCGTTTTGTAAATCCTGATCGATAAGTTCACTGAGCTTTTTGTTTGTATTCAGTGCGACGTCATATTTTTTAGCCATCATTTCGCCTCCTTTCACAAAGGGTTGGTTATGAAGATTGGATGTCTTTTATGGTCTCTTCAATGTAGTGTTTAAGAATATCTTCCTGAGCGCTTTTTAAGTCTTCAAGTTGTGATTCGCCTTTACGCGTTTTGAATGATAAATCTTCAAAAGCGTTATCGAATTTTTCTTCAAGTTGTTTGAACGCTTCATCAAAAGATGAGTAGAGGGTGTATTCATTATCGGAAACATTTTTTTCGAGCTGTGCTTGACGCGCTTCTTTAATGCGGACTTCTTCATCGAGTTGTCTGGTGACTTGTTCAATTTTTTCTTCAAGTCGTGCTTTTGAGGTTAGGATTTGTTCTTCGAAGTCCTCTAGTTTATTGTTTAAGGTTTCATGCGCAGTTTTAAGTTTTGCATCTTTGTCTTTCTTAGTACTTTCAATGAGCCGTTCAGCCCGTCGCTTAATGTAATCAAACTGTTCGGCATTGGAATCGAAGGTATCTTTTAGTGTGCCCTCGATTGCCTCAAGAGCGTGTTCGGTGTTGATGATGGCTTGTTGGTGAATCGTTTTGGCATCATTGAGGCGCTCATTGATTTTTTCAAATTGTTTGTCATAGCGTTCAGTGAGCACTTTTAAGCGTTCTTGATGTTGTTGTTCAATGTTTTTCAGGTCATCTTGATAGCGTTCTTCGATAACTGCTTTTTGATCTTCTAAGGATTCATCGAGTGTTTCGAGTTTTTGTTGTTGGCTCGTAAGGGTTTCGCGGATAGAGGCTTCTTGTTGATAGGCTTCATGAATATTTTCCGCTTTTACGCTATTGAGTTCTTCGTCAATTGTCTTAAGGGCATCTTGGTAAGTCTCTTCAATGCCTTCGGCTTTGATATCGAGTGGTTTAACGGCTGCTTTGAACCGTTCTTTTTCATCTTCTAAAGCATTATGGTAAGATTTTTCTGCTTTATCAAGCAAGGATTGATCATTTTGTTTCATTGGTTCGAAACGTTGGTTAACTAATTCATTGGCCGTTTGATTGAATGATTGCAAACTTGATTTTAAACTATCAAGAAATGACTTAATCATACTGTTAAATTCACGTTGAGAGACATTGCCTTTTTTCTTCAAGGTTTCTTTGGGAAGATTGAAGGCCGTTTCGATTTCGTGAATCATTGTTTCTTCTAAGGTCTCAACTTTTTCGTTTTCATTATCAATAAACTCGTTAATACGATTAATACGTTGCGTTGTTTTTCGTTCGTTATCAGAAGTATCTTTAAGCGCTTTGATGTCATAGTGTCGAATATACTCATTGGTTTCTTCAAGGGTTTTTATGGTTTGGTGAATATGCTCGAATATTGATTCCTTAAACGAAGCATGAAGCATTTTTATAGTTTCTTGTAGGGTGGCTTCATCCAAATGATGAATATGGCTGAGAATTTGTTTTTTAAGGGCAAGGTGTCTAACTTCGATTGGTCTGAGACGCTCCTTGATTAACGCATTGACTTCATCAAGATTCACTTTGGCTTTGGCGGTTTCACGTTCAAACGCTTGTTTAATAAAATCCAGTTTCTTTTCATGGTCTGTTTTCAATGTTTCACGTTCACTCTTTAATGCATTCAGGGATTCATTATATTCTTCGAGTGCATTTTCTTTTTTACGTTCAAAGCGTTTTTCAATGCGGTTCTCACGTTGTTTAATTGTCGTTTCTATTCGTTTTAAATCTTGTTTGTTTTGAGCGATTTTTAGTTCTAATTGTTGATGTTCACTCGATCTGTTGGCTTTGAGTTCTTCGAGTTTCAAGTGTTTATGTCGAAGACTTTCGAGTGCTTTGATGGCTTTTTGTCGCTCTAGGATTGTTTGATCAATGGTTTTACGCTGTTTGACTTGATCAATGTCGGTTTCTGCATGTTGTTTTTTCAGCGATAAGAGTATGTCTTGTTTTTCTTTTTCCAAACGATATTCAGCACGCTCACTTTGTGCTGTTTTTCGTGCATAAAGGTCGTTGATGACTTGATGTTGTTTTTCGATTTCGATGGAATGAAGCGCTTCTTTTTCTTTGATTTGAGCCTCATGTTCGATTTCAAGGATGTGTTTGTCATGTTGTCGTTTTGTCAAATCCATCTCTTTGTTAAGCGAAGCATCGCGTTGCTCAATGGCAATTTTCTGATCGTTGATACGAATTTCTTTTTGAGCATCCTTGGTATCTAGAAAGAAGCGGATATCATCAATTTCATGATAATAAGGTTTTAATGTGTTTAGGGTTTCACTTAATAGTGAGATGCGTTTTCTCTCAAACGCATGCAGCGCAGAAAAAATCTCCCCAAATAAAGATTTGAAAGGACTAAGAAGGTCTTCACTGTGATAAACAGATAAAAACTCGTTGAGTTTATCAAATGAGACTTGATTCCCGTTTTGAATAATGTCGAGTTTCTTTTTAAAACGATTCAATTGTGAATCAACTAATGTTTCGTGCGTATCAAAGATTTGTTTGATATTTTGTTGGGTTTTCATGAGACAATGTTTGAACATGGCAATCGTGTCATCCAACAGTTTTCTTTTTTCATTAGTATGTTCGATTAAAGCGTCTTTTCGTAAATTATTGAGTTGTAATTGAGTATTTACTTTGATTTGTGTCTCTTTATCGACGCTTTCGTTTTCATCGATTTCAAGCATTTTGTTGAGACGATGGGATTCGATTTTTACATCAAATTCAACTTTGTTAATGAATGAATCCATCGCTTGCTGGCTTTCATCTTGAAATTGATTGAGTTCAACGTTGGCTTTTTCAAAAGGGTCTTTTAACGTGTTTCCGATTGTATATAAGTGGTTTTTCAAAGTTTTCACAGTATTATTGAGTGCTTTACGTAATGAATTAATACGGTAATCAACAGTGTTTTTTTCTTGTTTGAGATCGTTAGCAATGGATGCATTTAATTCAGCAATGTTTTTTTCAATACGTGAAAAATCCTCGCTAAGTTCACTTTCGAGTGATTGCAAGGTTTTTTGTTCGTTTTTATGGGCCGTCTTTAAAGTG
>PWOH01000116.1 GCA_003557505.1 Mollicutes bacterium
CATTGCCCCAACAACCAATAACACCACAGCGATACCTTTAAACTGTGTTTTAAAGTTGTGAAGACTTGGTCTTCCTTTTATAAAACTCTCCGCCTTAAAACGATTGAGGGTTCTAAGTAGTCGTTTTCTATTGGGGATGTTTAACACATCGCAATGCCAACGGACCAACCATATGATAAAGCTAGCGAATATATCATAGACCCACAGTAATAAAATTAGCCACAAGAAGCCTACACCGATAAGAAAGAGAAGACTGAAGAGTGACCCTGCGGTAAAATCAAGTGAGAAACCATAACTAAACAAGAAGCCAAGCAGTCCACTGCCTACTCCCATTAAAATACTAAAGAGTAACGGAACTAACCATATAACGATAAAAAAATCAAATAACAACAACCATAAAATACGCCACGGACTAACTGGTTTGTTTGTGTTAGTCTTTTGATCACCGTGCGGTGTAAATCGAAGTCCGTACTCTTTTAATACATTACGAGCGATATCTTCTGGTCGTTCGAGTTCATCAACAATCTGTGATTCCGTTTTCCCTTCATATAGGAGGCCTGTATTAAAGCGTTCTTCATAAAAATCAAGGATTTCCTGTCGTTCATTTTCTTGTAATGGTGCCAATAATCGTTTTAATTCTTCTAAAAAGCGTTTTTTCATCTTAGTCACTCCCTATCAAGATATCTATTTGTGTTTTAAATTCTTTCCATTCCCTGCGCAGCACATGATAATGCCCTAGCCCTTTGGAACTCAAGGTGAAATACTTTCGAGCCGGACCAAACGAAGAAGGTTTCAAGTAGGTTTCCACATAACCTTGTTTGACCAACCGTCTCAAAACAGGATAAATGGTACTCTCGGAAATAGACATAATTTTAGCGAGCTGTTGGTAAATCACGTAGCCATATGTAGCTTCTTTGTGCAAAATTGAAAGGACACAAAGTTCTAATGCACCTTTTTTTAGTTGGATACTCATAAGATCACCTCGCTATTATATAATGTATAGTACCATACTATGTATAGGTTGTAAATAAAAAAAGCAACAACTTCGAAAAAGTTGTTGCTTGAAGATTAAATATCCATAATTCTAAGAGAGTTCGTGCGAGTCCCGAGTGGAAAACCACCTGTAATAATAACACGAGAGCCTTCCGCGGCGAATTTTTCTTTTTTAACAAATTCAATAGCTCGTTTAATAAGGTCTTCCGTATCAGTACCAAGATGGAAAGGAATCGCTTTGATGCCATGATGCAATGCTAGCGCTCTTGCTTTTTGAGCATCAGGCACTAATGCAAGTACCATGGTGTCTGGTCGGTTCTTAGAAAGTAATCTAGCAGTGATTCCACTGACACTCGGTGCAATAATGATATCCGCCTGTCCTTGCAAGACTGCATGCGAAGCACTCATGGCTATATTTGATGCAATATCTTTTTGGGGTGATTGATTCGCACGGTTAATCCATTCAATCCGTTTGACTTCTCTTTCCATACGTTTAGCGATATTTCGCATGACGTTTACACTTTCAACAGGGTATCTACCAATGGCACTCTCACCACTTAGCATCGTTGCATCAGTTCCATCCAATATTGAGTTGGCAACATCAGAAACTTCAGCACGTGTAGGTTTAGGGTTTTCCTGCATACTCTCAAGCATTTGTGTGGCGGTAATAGTAACCTTACCACGGGCATGGCAACGAGCGATAATGTCTTTTTGAATGACCGGAACTTCTTCCGGTGGGACTTCAACGCCTAAATCACCACGGGCAATCATTATTCCATCAGCCACATCTATAATTTCTTCAATGTTATTGACGCCTTCTTGATTTTCTATCTTAGCGATGATGGGAATATAACGACCACAATAATTGCTGACAACAGATTTAACCGCTTCAACATCTGATTTACGGCGAACGAATGAAGCCGCAATAAAATCAATTCCATTGTCGCAGGCCCATTCCAAGTCTGCTTTATCTTTTTTGCTAATAAACTCTAATGAGAGTTCAATACCAGGCACATTGATGCCACGTCGATCTTTAATCGTATGGGTGTTAAAGGCCGTCGTCGTAATAATACGCTTTTCTTTATCAACATCAGTGATTTTCAAGCTCAAATAACCATCATCAACAACGATAATACCACCGACTTTGACATCTTGATAAAGTCTTGGGTAATTCACAGAGAATTTTGAGGAATCTCCTAAAATTTCATCCATATGAATTTCTACCGTCGACCCGACTTCGATTGTGGCTTTACCATCTTTAAAATGATGCGTTCTAATCTCAGGGCCTTTCGTATCCAAAAGACTTCCGACATTGGTGCCTAATTCCTCGTTTAACGCTTCAAGTGTGTCCAAGCGTTCACGATGTTCTTCATAAAAAGAATGAGAGAAGTTTAAACGCATGACATCCATGCCAGCGACTATTAACTTTCGCATCATATCTTTCGTTTCCGTTGCTGGTCCTATGGTGCATACTATTCTGGTTTGATTGAAAGGAATCATAAGTGCCTCCTTAGTTTTTAAGCTGGCCGACTAAGCCATATCGTTTGTTAGGAATTTCTTTTTTCATATTTAATGCTTCTTGCATGTCCATTGAATCGATTTCTTTACCTTTTAAGATGATAACGTTGGATGATGCGTTATTTTTCAATGAATACACCGCATGTTCAGCCATTTCAGTCGCAAGGACACGATCAAAGGCTTGTGGCGTTCCACCACGTTGTACATGACCTAATACGGTGGCTCGTGTTTCATGAGAAGTAGCTTGTTCAATATCTTTGGATAATTGAAAAACATCGGTCATTTTCTCAGTGACAACCACAATTGCGTGACGTTTATTTCTTGTAAACGACTCTTTTACCTTTTCAATGGTGCGTTGTTTATTGAACCCTGTTTCAGGGGTAACGATAAACTCGCTCCCAACAGCAATTCCTGCGTATAATGCAAGATCACCACAATGTCTGCCCATCACTTCTACAACACTACAGCGTTGATGAGAAAACGAGGTATCACGTAACTTATCAATAGATTCAACCGCAGTATCAAGTGCAGTGAAAAAGCCAATGGTATAATCAGTCGCAGCGATGTCATTGTCGATCGTTGCTGGAATTCCAATAGTCATGATGCCTTGTTCTTTAAGCGCAAGCGCACCTTTGAAAGAACCATCTCCACCAATGACAATTAATCCTTCAATATCACGATCTTTTAAATTCTTCGCTGCTTTTTTCTGATAAGATTCCTCATGAAATTCAGGAAATCTCGCACTACCTAAAATAGTACCACCACGATTAATAATTCTAGAAACTTCACGACGGGTTAACGGATAGATATTATTTTCATAAAGTCCTTTGAATCCATCGTAAACACCATACGGTTCAATTTCATAATGTAAACAACTGCGCACCACCGCTCTGATGGCCGCGTTCATCCCTGGGGCATCCCCGCCCGATGTCAAAACCGCAATTTTTTTCATAGTACACCTCTTATTTCATTTGGTTTAATTATAACACCAATAATATAAACATTAAACCAAGACTTTTTCAATACTCTCAACTATAAATTGACGTTTTCCTTCTTTTAAATTGACTTTGCCATGATACAAAAAGACTTCGCCTTTGACCAAAGGAAACTGCAAGGCACGGTATCCATTAGGAAATAACACCCCGTCAAGCTCATTCGCCTTATCTTCTATCGTCAGAAAAGCCATTTTTTGTTGTTTTTTTGTGGTAATTACCCGAAAGTCTTTTAATACGCCAATCATCGAAATATTTTGTTGTAGTTTTAATTGCTCAAGATTTGCAGGAAAAGCCCAATTATGTTTTTTAGCCAGTTCAACATAAGGCTGCAATGCATCGTAGGCAATGTTAAACCCTAAAGCATCCCTTTCCATTTTTTTCAATGTTGCATTGTCATATTCTTCCAACTCATTAAAGATAAACTCATTTAAGGGGAGGGCTTGATCATATTCAATAAAGTTAATTAACGGTTTGAGGTTTTCTGTCATAGTACGTTTATTGATTTTAAAACAATCCATCGCGCCACTTGCAATAAGATACTCATAATTTCGGGAAGTAAACACTTGCTTGGTTTCTTTAATAAAATCCGCATATGAGGCAAACATCGCTTTATTTTTAATACTTAAAAAGGCCTTAACTGTGCGTTTTCCCACTGTTTTAATACCAATTAAGGGGAAATACAGTATATGATGTTTCATGATGAACTTATCGGCACTTTTCACAACACTTGGCCCATTGAGCACTAGATTATGGTCATTAACTTCCTGCATGTAACTGCGCATTACACTTTCGTTATTTAGAGCGTTTTGCATCAACACCGCAATAAAATACTGTGGATAGTTCGCTTTTAAGTAAGCCATCCAGTAGGCAACCAGGCCATAGGCAACTGAATGTGATTTATTAAAGCCATAGTTCGCAAATTTAACGATATAATCATAGATCTCATTGGCTTTTGATTCAGTCTTGTTGTTCTTAACCGCGTTACGTACAAAGTTTTTACGTTCCGCTTCTAAGATTTGAGCGTCCTTTTTGGAGACTGCTCGCCTAAGAATATCTGCTTCATTCAGTGAATATCCGGCAAACTTCGTAGCTATTTCCATGATTTGTTCCTGGTAGAGTAAAATGCCTTGGGTATCTTGTAAAATTGGATCAACTTCTGGAGCGATACTTTGAAAGGACGCTTTCTTAAACCGACGCTCCAAAAATGTCGGAATACTTTCCATGGGGCCTGGACGGTACAAGGCTAAAACGACCGCAACATCATTAAAACTACTTATTTGCATTTTCTTAATTAATCTTCGCATGCCCGCAGATTCTAATTGGAAAATACCCGTTGTACTTTTATCACGTAACATTTCAAACGTTTTTTCATCTTGCAGTGATAATTTATGAAGATCAATAAACGTTCCAGTATCGGCTTCAACCATTTCAATAACATTTTCAATCATACTTAAGTTTTTGAGCCCTAGAAAGTCCATTTTAAGTAAGCCCATGGCTTCTAAGTCACTTTGTTCATACTGTGTTTGATATAAAGTATTTAATCCTTCTTGTAGCGCAGTATATTCAATCAAAGGAACCTCAGATAACATCACGCCCGCCGCATGTGTCGAAACATGACGTGGAATCCCTTCAATTTTTTTCGCTATATTTAGCCATTTCCCAATGTTTTCGTACGTATTCATTCGATTTTTAACATCAGGGTCTTTTGCAATCATATCAGCTATAGAATCATAATCATTAACCTTCTTTGCCATTTCTTCTACATATTTGGATTCAATCTTTAATACTCGGGCAGAATCACGCAATGCACTTTTTGAAAGAAACGTACCAAAGGTGCAAATTAGCGCTACATATTGTGATCCGTATTTGTCTTTAACATAGCGTACCACTTCATCTCGCTTTGTATCAGGAAAATCAATGTCGATATCTGGCATTGTTTTTCGTGCTTTATTCAAAAAACGTTCAAACAACAACTGATGTTCAATCGGATCGATACTGGTAATGCCCAGCGCATAAGAAACCAAAGAACCCGGCGCACTTCCACGACCCGGCCCGACTAAAATATTGGCACTTTTCGCATATTTAATAACGTCCCATATGATTAAAAAATAATCATCATAACCAAGTTCATGGATAGTGGTTAACTCTTTTTCCAATCTCGCCTCATACACTTGTTGGTCGACATTTCTTCCATTTAATCTTTTCTTAAGACCTTTATGAGACAATGCCCTTAAATAGCGATCACTACTGACATCGTTTTGGGTTGGGTAAACCGGCAATGATGCTTCTTGAAGCGATAGACGCAATGTATGATCGTCTAAAAACTTTTGAACACCCTTAGATTCCTCAAGCGCATTTTCTTCTAAGGAGAACATTTCCTGTTCATCCTGAGTGCCAGCCTTTAAAATCGCTAAAAGTGTCTCACAAACGATTTTATCGGATTTTCTAAGGTATTTAACATTGTACACCGGTAATAGTGGAAGATTAGCGCTTGGGTCCTCTATATTTGTATAAACAGTTTTTAAAGTCTTTTTCAATGTTTCGACTAGTGTTTTTTTCGCATTTTCCTCAGATAGGACATGATATTCTCCAAATGTCGCGTCTAACACAAATGTTAAATGACTTGTGTGGGCTTTTAACCCATCATACGTCAATAGTCCATTCACGCTTTGTAATGATGCCAGCTTCAATAAATTCTTATAACCCTTTTCATTTTGAGCATAAAAAAATCCGTGCAAAGGAAGATCACTGAAGTGTGGTTCAATATTAACCTTTAATCCCATAACGGGTTTTAATCCTTCATGGATGGCACGGGTATAAAATTTATAGGCCCCATGCATTGTATAATCAGTCAAGACAACGTATTCCCACCCTGATTTCAACGCATGCGCAAAAAATGCATCTAACGTAATATTAGAGCCTTTAAAACTATATGCACTTTCCATTGACAGTGGTGGCAACACAATATCACCTCAAACTGGTTTCTGATAAAATTATAACATAATAATGAAAAAATAACTCATGCCCTTGGGCACAAGTTATCTTTTCTTATAAAGCGCAAATACCGCAATCCCACCTATAAAAAGGGCACTGAGTATGATTCCATATTCCAGCCGCATAAAGCTAACTTCTTCCGCTCTATCCAGTTCAAAGGTATAAACGTTCTCATAACCGCCTTCACCAAGCACTTCAAAGACATATTCACCACTATCTGTTATCGTAATGCCGGATGATATTGCCTGGTTATTTAAGTAACCATCACCATCAAAATATAAGGTGATCTGGTCTGTATAATATCCTTGATCTTCTATGCCTTCTACCTTACTTTCAATGGTAAACAGGGTTTGATGAACATAATCGTTTACCCCTTCAACCACCAACGTATGATGCCCGACATCTTTAATCTGAGTGCCTTCTAAATATAGCTTTCCATTTAAGAAGGCATGACCATGGGATATCGCTATTTCAAGGGGTTCTTTATAAACGCCGCCATCACTAACACCTTCAATCACAGGATGAATTTGAAAGGTGATTATTTTGGTTTCAGTGCCCAACTCATAATGTCCAGGATAATCCAGTACACGATGATATTGAAAGGTCTCTCCATTAACATTGAACGCGCCCAATGCACTAATTTCAACGTTACCAATATATTCTCCATGATTTTCAATCCCACGAATTTCATCAGCTTCTAAAGTATCGTCATAGTGTGCAAAAGCATGCGTGAAATCACCTTGAAAGGCCTCTTGGTAATAAAACACCTCTCCGATTATGTCGAAGTTTCTAATTCTGAATTCGACCGTTTTTGTGCCTATGTGTTCATCATCATAAAAGTAAAAGGTGTTATGCCTGTCAATTTCATCAGACACTTCATTCCATGTCACAAGGGTTTCATTGAGCATAAATACATGCGTCGATAAGACTTGGTCTGTATAACGATAATAATGTTCATTTAAAACATTGCCGTCATGATCTAGCACATAAACATAGGCAATATAGGTACGCCCATCCTGAGACTCATCGCAAAGTTCAATGATTAACCCATTCACAACAATTTGATCATCAAATATTTCATAGCGCTGTTCAGAAAAACTTAGAAATCCTTTACCTTCTCCAAAAATAACCGGTGATTCTACGTTCTTAATATTGA
>PWOH01000033.1 GCA_003557505.1 Mollicutes bacterium
CAAACCGGAATTATTTTACTTGATTGTGTTTTAGGCTATGGATCTCATGAAGATCCATCCGCATCCATTGTGAAAGCTGTCAATAAAGTCAAATCAAGTCGAGATGATATAACATTCATCGCATCGGTTACCGGAACGAAAAATGATCCGCAGGATTTAGTCCGTAGTCAAAAAGCACTTGAAGAAGCCGGCGTTTTTGTTTTACCAACAAATGCCCAAGCGGCTAAGTTCTCACTTGAAGTGCTTAAAAAACGAGGTGTTTATAATGGCTAACGTAAAGAAATTATTTAGTGAAAAGTTAAGTGTCGCGAACATAGGCATTGAAAATTTTCAAAAAACGTTATTACAGCAAAATATAGCGGTTGCTCAAATTGATTGGCAACCCCCTGCAAACGGAAACGTTGAATTGGTTCGCCTATTGGATATTTTGTCTGATGAGCGCGTTGAAGCAGCTAATCAAGAAGCATTTAAGCGTATTAATGATGCTGAACCACTATTGGTTGATGTCGTTTATGCCAAAGATGTCTTACCAAACATGAAACGGAATACCATCGGACATGCGGGACCGCCGCTTGCATGGCAAGATATGTGCGGTCCATTACAGGGTGCAATCTTAGGCGCTATTGTTTATGAAGAACTAGCAGAAACACTTGAAGAAGCGGAGCAACTCGTACTTGATGATAAAATCGATTTCAGAAGCAATCATTCACTCGGCGCTGTTGGACCGATGACGGGTATGATTACTTACTCAATGCCACTTTGGAAAGTTGAAAATAAAACATTTGGCAATGTAGCCTATTGTACCTTTAATGAAGGCCTTGGAAAAGTGATGCGTTTTGGTGCGAACGGACCCGATGTCATCGATCGTTTAAAATGGCTGGAAAATGAATTGGCGCCAGCGCTTAAAGAGACTTTAGTTTCAAGTGGTCCAATAGCGCTCAAAGTGATAATGGCTAAAGCGTTAGCAATGGGCGATGAAATGCATCAACGTAACAATGGCGCAACATCAATTATTATTCGCGATTTAATGCCACACATTGTCAAAACTCAACAAAACAATAAAGAGTTACATAAAATTACTGATTTTATTACTGGCAACGACCAATTTTTCCTTAATATCGCCATGGTTGCAGGTAAAGCAATGATGGATCCTGTGAAAGATATTAAATACTCAACAGTTGTAACCGCAATGAGTCGTAATGGTACGAACTTCGGAATCAAAATCAGTGGTCTTGGAGATCAATGGTTCGAAGCACCGGTTAACCAACCCGAAGGATTGTACTTCCCGGGGTACAGCGCTGAAGATGCTAACCCTGATATCGGAGATTCTACGATTGTTGAAACAATCGGTGTCGGTGGATTTGCAATGGGATCATCACCAGCGGTTGTCCGTTTTGTTGGGGCATCAAGTGTCGATGAAGCAGCGCAATATTCAAAAGACATGCAACTGATTACTGTTGGGTTATCTCCAACACTTATTATCCCACCAATGAACTTTACGGGAACTGCTACCGGAATCGATGCGAGAAAAGTTGTTGAGACAGGCATATTACCTGTTATTAACACCGGAATGGCCCATAAAAAACCAGGAATTGGACAAGTTGGTGCCGGAATTGTAAAAGCCCCTTATCTATGTTTTGAAAAAGCCGTTAAAATGATCGGTGAATCTTTAGATTAATGTGTAGAACAGAAAGAAGATGATTGTATGGACATACCTATAAATTTATGGATGTGGATACTAGCCGCCCTTCCAATAATCGTATTACTTATTTTAATGGCCGGCAGACAGTGGGGCGCAAACAAAGCGGCCCCGCTGGGCTTGCTAATTGCAACAATCACCGCTATATTCTTTTATCGTGCCGATTTATCATTAATTGGCTATGAGGTGTTAAAAGGATTTTGGAGTTCATTTGCTGTACTTCTAGTTGTATGGCCAGCAATTTTACTTTACGAAGTCGTCAGTGAAGCTAAAGCGTTCGTCGTTTTTCGGAACGGACTCAAAAAAGTTACCCCCAATGAGTTGATTCAAGTCATTGCGATAGGTTGGATTTTTACATCCTTCTTGCAAGGAATCACTGGTTTCGGGGTTCCAGTCGCAGTTGGAGCGCCATTGCTTTTAGGACTTGGTGTAAAACCAATCTACGCTGTTGTTATCCCTTTACTCGGTCATGCATGGGCCAACACCTTTGGAACTCTTGCGGTGGCATGGGATGCTTTGGTGCTGCAAACCGGCATTGATTCTAATCCAGAGTTATTGTTGCAAAGCGCACTATGGGCAGGGATTTTCCTTTGGATTTTCAACTTAATGACTGGATTGGCTATCAGTTATCTATATGGTGGTAAAGCCGGTGTTAAAAAAGGATTGTTTGCAGTCGTTATTCTATCGACTATCCATGGTGGTGGACAACTTATACTAACCCAAATCAACACGACTCTAGCTGCCTTTATTCCAGGGGCTATCGCACTGATTGTTGTCTTTGCACTCAGTAAAACCAAACGTTACGGGGAAAAATGGCGTCTTGAAAACAGTAATGTAATGAATAGAGATGTGACCTCAACGGCAACGGATGAGTTTCCTGAAAACATGTCAGTTCATCAAGCCTTTTTTCCGTATTATGTGCTGACTGCGATTACATTGATAATTTTATTGGTTGCACCCATTAATCGCTTTTTGGGACAATTACAAATCGGCTTTTCTTTCCCTGAAAGTCAAACAGGCTATGGCTTTGTCAATGCTGCTCAAGAGATCTTTTCTCCAATCTCACCATTTACGCACGCTGGTATCTTCTTGATAGTAGCATCATTGATAGGCTTCATATTCTATAAAAAACATGGTTGGGTCAATCAAGAATCAGGCAGAAAAATCTTGAAAAGGTCTGGGCAAAAGACACTTCCTAGTGCAATTGCCGTTATCGGATTTATTGTAATGAGCCGTATAATGGGTGGAACCGGTCAAACACTTGTATTGGCTGAGGGAATAGCTGGTACACTAAACCTCGCATATGTTGTATTCGCTCCACTCGTTGGATTGTTAGGCTCGTTTATGACCAGTTCTAATATGGCATCGAATATATTATTTGGTGACTTTCAAATAACCACAGCCAATATTTTATCCATTGATAGTGCTCCGATATTGGGCGCACAAACCGCAGGTGGTTCGATTGGCAATACATTGAGTCCTGGAAATATTATTTTAGGTACCACCACTGCAGGAATCATTGGAAAAGAAGGTATCATCCTTAAAAAAATCTTACCGATAGCAACAACCGCAGCCATCATCATCGGCATCATCTTGCTTTTTGCTATCATTATATTTTAATGACGTTAAGAGAGGAAGAATCATATGAGAATAGTTATAGCACTCGGTGGTAATGCCTTAGGCAATACCCCACTAGAACAACGAGATCTCGTAAAAGACACCGCCAAACCCATTGTAGACTTAATCGAAGAAGGTCATGAACTCATTATTGCACACGGGAACGGTCCACAAGTCGGCATGATAAATAATGCATTTAGTGAATCAGCTTCCACACCAGAAATGCCATTTCCAGAATGTGGTGCAATGAGTCAAGGCTATATTGGATATCATCTTCAAAATGCCATTCAAACAGAACTAGCCTCACGACACATCGCCCGTGAAGTCGCAACCATCGTCACACAAGTTGAAGTTGATCCCAATGATCAAGCATTTGAAAACCCTTCAAAACCAATTGGCCCATTTTATTCCGAATCAGAAGGAAAGGCTTTAGCAAAAGAAAAAAACTTTACAATGATAGAAGATTCTGGTCGAGGATACCGACGCGTTGTACCAAGTCCCAAACCCTGTGATGTTGTAGAAAAGAATACCATTAAAACATTGGTTGAACAAAAACATGTTGTCATTACAGTGGGTGGTGGAGGAATCCCCGTTATTAAGGAAGGTCACGGTTACAAAGGTGTACCTGCCGTGATTGATAAAGACTTCGCATCTTCTAAGGTTGCCCAGCAACTTAATGCCGATTATCTATTTATCTTAACCGCTGTTGATCGCGTCATGATAAATTTCAATAAACCATCGCAAAAGAGTTTGAAACAAATGACACTTAAAGAAGCTCAACAATATATCGACGAAGGACACTTTGCTCCAGGTAGTATGCTTCCAAAAGTCGAAGCCGCAATGAGTTTTGTTCAAAATAACCCTAATCGTGTCAGCGTAATTGCCGCATTAGAAAACGCTAAAGAAGCAATTAAAGGAACTTCAGGCACTAAAATTATTAATGAATAACCGTAAAAAAACTGTGGTCCATCCTAATCGTGGATGAATCACAGTTTTTTATTTATGAATCATGGTTTAATACAAAGCAATATGACTGTCAGTTCGTTTTTCCACGCCGCCGATATAGACACCGTTTTCTAAGCGCCAAATAATTTGGCCGCGCCCGAATCTTGAGACATTGTGTTCAACCTCGATAATATGCCCACGGCGTTTAAGTTCTTCAATAAAATAGGAGGGCATTTCTTTTTCAACTTTAATGCGTTTGCCTTCCATCCATTGCCATCTGGGTTTGTCTAATGCTGCTTGGGGGTTCAACTTATAATCAATCATGCTCTGAACGAGTTGTAAATGCCCTTGTGGTTGCATAAAACCTCCCATCAATCCGAACGGACCGATAGGAATATTGTCCTTCACAATAAATCCAGGAATGATAGTATGGAATGAACGCTTATTTCCAGCTAAAACATTTGGAGATGATTCATCAAGTGAAAAATCGAAGGCTCTGTTTTGCATCGCAATTCCGGTATCAGGTATAACAACTCCGCTACCAAATCCCATGTAATTACTTTGAATGAAAGACACCATATTTCCATGCTTATCCGCTGTTGCTAAATAGACAGTTCCTGAGTTATTTTCTTCACTTTTTTTAGGGGTTAGGGCAGTGTCATGGATCAGTTCTTGTCTTTTTTGAAGGTAAGAGGGATCCAATAATTCCTTAACGCTTACACGCATATGATCAGGATCGGCAATATGTTTTATGCCGTCTTCAAAGGCTAATTTGATCGCTTCAATTTGATAGTGCATATGCAATGATTCAAAATGATTAGAAAAATCATGGTTTTTAAGCATTTCTAATGCTTGAAGCGTAATAATTCCTTGTCCATTCGGTGGTAATTCATAGATATCATATCCACGGTAGTTAATCGACACAGGGTCGACCCACAGCGATTGATGATTCGCGAGGTCCTCTTTTGTTAAGTAACCGCCATGTTCTTGAATAAAATCAACCATTTTTGTTGCCAAATCACCATTGTAAAAACTTTTACCTTTCGTTTTTGCAATCGATTCTAGTGTCTTGGCATGGTCGTTTAATGTAAAGATATCGCCAGGGTTTAACGCCAAATTATCACGGGTGAATGTATCAAAAAAAGGTTTGAAAACAGTTTCTGTTAATAATTTCTTGTATGCCTTCATGGCATTTTGCCAAGATTGTGCAATCGTCGGACTTATTGGAAATCCGTCCCGAGCAAGTTGAATCGCAGGGGCTAAAACTTTTTCAAAACTTAAGGTACCAAAGCGTTCATTAAGGTCTACCCACGCTTTAACAGCTCCAGGTGTCGTAATAGGAACAACCCCAAATTTAGGAATTTCTTTGAGTCCTTTTTTCTCAAGTGCACCCATCGTTAATGATTTAGGGGATTTACCGCTACCATTAATGCCATAGAGTTTATCGTTAAAGTTGACAATCGCAAACGCATCGCCACCAATTCCATTGGTTGTCGGTTCAACCACTGTCAGCGCCGCGGCCGTTGCGATAGCCGCATCAATAGCATTACCGCCTTGTTTGAGAATATCAAGACCAGCTTGTGCAGCGAGTGGTTGGCTGGTAGCAACCATCCCGTTTTTCGCAACACTGACATTGCGTTTGGAACGATAGGGATATGAAGTTAAAGCATCATGCATAGTATCAGTCCTTTCTAACTCTATGATACCAAAAATAAGGTTTCAACCCTAGGTTAAATGCGTAAGTTTAATAAATAATCAATCAATCTAAGTGGTGTGATATAATGGTTTTAGCTGTTTTGAAAGGAATGATTCGATGAAAGAAATGACTGTACTTGAAATTAACGAATTATTAAAGGATGGGAGTTGGACCTCAGAACGTCTAATCCGTCATTATTTAATGAATATTGAAAATCGAAATCCGCGTTTGAATGCACTCGCTGATTTAAACCATCATGCGTTGCATGAAGCGATTGCTCTAGACCAGGAACGCCGCAATAGTGGTCCACGTAGTCCTTTACACGGCATTCCTATATTATTAAAGGATAATATTTTAACCAATGATACGATGCGTACCACCGCAAATGCACGCGTTTTCAAAGATTTTTATGCACCCTATGATGCCACAATCGTTAAAAAACTTCGTGATGCTGGTGCAATCATTCTCTCTAAAGCGTCACTGAGTGAGTTTGCTTACTATATGTCTAATACTACTATGCCTTCTGGGTTTGGTTCCTTATTCGGCCAAGTCAGACATCCATATGATGAAGCGATTGATCCACTTGGTTCTTCAACTGGCTCCGCTGTAGGTGTTGCGGCTGATTTAGCGCCGATTGCCATCGGCACCGAAACGAATGGTTCACTGGTCTCACCAGCGATGGCCAACAGCGTTGTGACCATTAAACCAACGGTGGGCTTAGTATCACGATATGGCATTATTCCTGTCAGTAGTTTACAAGACACCGCTGGCCCTTTAAGTAAAACCGTAAAAGACAGTGCGTTAATGCTTGATATTATAAAAGGCATGGATTCCAACGATGGATTTACGAATCTAATTCCCCAAAAAAAGACCGATTACCTATCCGCTTGTGAAGCATCAATTCAAGGCAAACGTATCGGACTTTTAAACTATGAAAAACACGTTGCCAAAGGGGAAGCGCATGTTTTACAACAAGAAGCTAAAGAAATCCTGCAAAATCATGGGGCAGAAGTCGTTGAACTCACGCATCCCTATGACTTACCCAATAATACGCAAACATTGTCGCCGGAATTTCATCGTGATATGAACCTCTTTTTAAAAACGATTAAAGGATATACCGAGGTAGAAACACTTTCTGATATCGTGCGTTTTAATCATCAGGACAGACGCAGAAATCTTAAACATGGCCAAGGCCTTTTCATCGGTGCAGTAGGTTCTGATATAACGTTAAAAGATTCTTTCTATTTAAAAGCCCGTCGTGAAACGGATGCCTCTATAAAACGCTTTAAAGCATTATTTGACGACCATAAGCTAGATGCAATCATGACAACGACCATCACAGGATACGCCCCCGTTGGTGGACTGCCTTGTATTGGCGTGCCTGCCAAAGCACTCAGTGATCAAAAACCCATCAGTATGCAATTTATTGGCTTACCCTTTAGTGAAGAAACCTTATTGCCTTTAGCCTATACGTATGAAAAAACGACACAAAAACGTGTCGCGCCATTCTTTAAGGTTTAAGCACAAATGAAAAAATCAAGGCTAATATCCCGCCGTAGAAAAAGGCGAAAGACCCGATAAATACAAAAATTCCATAAGGCATTTGTGGGGCAATCAGTACAAGCATAAACATTAGCAACCCTATGAATGAAAAAAATGCTGGAACG